>CAZBTL010000071.1:0-590 GCA_964494755.1 uncultured bacterium
ATAGAGGCAGCGTAGCAAATCTAGATGCCCGATCTGGTGCAGATAAAGCAGGGGAGACGTATTCACTATCACAAGGCGGTCAAGCGTTGTGGACATCCTGTTCTAACTCTGCTGAAGTGAGTTGGAAGGGACAGACCTGGTAGCGACCCAGGAGGGTTAAAAATTCGACCCGTGATATTCCGGCCAGTTGAGCGGCCCGGCCAGAGGACAGTTTGCCCAGTTCAAATAATTTGATGGCTGCCAGTAGCGGTAGTTCGCGGGAGAGGGCTGCAGGGGTTTCTTTCAGACTGATCAATACTTCTTCGGGAATTTCAATTTGGATCTGACTCATGAAATGCACCCTCAGCTTGTTTGATCGAAATAGTTATCAGTTGCCCAGGAATTCCATGCCCCTATCCTAACCGCTCCGATTCCCATGCAATAGACGCATGGGTGGTGATGCTGCTGGATTCCAGTCAGGTTTGACCCAATCAAGGCACAGCTCGACCCTGCCAATGTCACCCGCTGCAATTGAATTGTCGGTCGATGCAATTGAATTGTCAGGCGATGCAATCGAATTGTCGGTCGATGCAATTGAATTGTCGGTCGAT
>CAZBTL010000071.1:690-17043 GCA_964494755.1 uncultured bacterium
GCAATCGAATTGTCAGGCGATGCAATTGAGTTGTCAGGCGATGCAATGCCAATGTCACTCGATACAATGCCAGTGTCACTGCGGAATATCCTGAATTCACGCGATGCAATCGAATTGTCAGGCGATGCAATTGAGTTGTCAGGCGATGCAATGCCAATGTAATAGATGAATTTACTGAGTCGGGCTCCCTACAACTGCCAAACTGCCCATCCAGCAAGGCATTGACCTGGTTCATAGCCGCAACAGCCTATTTCTGGCCCCTTGTCATCCGTGAAACTGTTGAACTTTGCCACAAATGGGGCACCTTAAATGTGTTGTTTTATTGATTCATGTGAGGTGTTCTATGAGTACCACCATCCCAAACCGGCGATTGTCTCCCCGGATCATCAGTCAGGATGTCGATTCCTTCAATGGGCTGGGTCTGATTCTGACCTACAGTACCAACCGTCCGGAAGCGATGCCCGCCACGTTGCAAGACGCCTTGCACAACATGCAAGCGCGGCAACAGACGGAAACGGAAAAACAGTTGGTCTACAAAATGGCGGCGGAAGCGGCCCGTCAGGCCGAGTGGGAATTTCACAATGCCGTCCTGGCCATGAAAGAAGCTGTGCGGGGACAATTTGGCTCCGACAGCAACGAGGCCCAGGCCGTTGGACTGAAGAAAAAGTCTAACCGCAAAAGACCCACTCGCTCTAACTCAACTGCGCCCCTGGCCGATTGAGTATGAGTAATCGCCCCTCGCACCTGACACCCTCCCCCTTCTAGTTGGCTCCAGTCTCCTGCCTACAAGAAGGGGGATTCAGTTTGGTGGGGTTTCAATCAACACGGTCACAGCGGCAACCGCAATCAGCATTTCATCATTTTTGTCCTGCAATTCAGCGATCGCCCGGCCCTGCACCACCATGCCACCTGCTTCCACCGTCAGATGCTTACGGCCAAAGGGCAACACCGACAGCACCTCGGCTGGCCGCACCTGCTCCGGGTAAGGAACCGCCACCTGCACTTCCACAATCATTTCATCGGGATGGCTCAAGCCAGCCACTTCCCACACACCCGGCAAGGCATTGTGAGCGATCGCATTTCTCACCGCACGAGCGGCTGCAACCGTAGGATCCTGACCATGCTGGTCAATGCCCATCCCCATTTCGATGATCAATCGTTTACCTGTCACTGGCTGCCTCCCATCCGGATGAATCGGGTTTGCTCCCCGCGATCGCAGATGGGCGATCGCCTACAGTAAAAAAATAGTTGCTGCCATTTTTGCCTGTGAGTGTTGCCTCTCCTCTGCCCGCTGCCAACCGTCGCCGATGGCGGCAAGCCCTGCCAGCCAAAATCTTTCACTGGATTAATCTTATTAGCTTGGCCATCATGCTGACCAGCGGCCTACAAATCTACAATGCCAATCCCGTTTTTGGCGGCCGGCAGGGCTGGCACTTTCCGCCCATTGGTCTTTTAGGCGGCTGGCTGGCTGGTGGACGACACTGGCACTTCGCAGGCATGTGGGCCTTCTCCCTCAACCTGCTGTGGTATGGCCTGTATATTCTGATTAGCCGTCGCTGGCGGCATCGCTATGTCGGCGGCAATGACCTGAAAGCCTTGCAACTGAGTCGGAATGCCAAACGGCGAATCTATGCCTGGCATCGCATCGCCTACACCGCCATCATCCCCATCCTGCTGCTGGCGCTCCTGACCGGCATCGGCATGTATAAGCCAGCCCAGTTTCCCTGGATTGTGGATCTTTTTGGCGATTGGTTTGCCCTGCGGGTGATGCATTTTCTGACCGTGCCGCTGGTGCTACTGTTTGCCCTGGTCCACTCCTGGCTGGCCCTCAAAGCCGGAGGCGACCCTCTAGTGGACTCGATGTTCTTTGGCCCATCGCCACCACCGGATGCCTCTGCCGATTGACAGCTCTATTGGCTAATCCAGAATTACAAAGCAGATATTGCCTGTATTTAAAGCTTTGATTCGGTCAACTGAGGTTCAATCCCTTCCTGTCAATAATTTGTAATAAGCTAGCTGAATAGGAACGACAACTAAAATAATGCGTTGTCTTCAGTTGCTTGCAGCCCTCATCCCCAATGCTCATTTCTGACCCGCACATCGCCAATTTCCATGAATAGTCCCTTTCTCGATCGCCTGTTTCATCCTGACCGTCCCGTCATTGTATTTGACGGCGCAATGGGCACTAACCTACAGGTGCAAAACCTGACCGCCGAGGACTTTGGCGGATCCGAGTATGAGGGCTGCAATGAATATCTGGTGAAAACCAAACCAGAGGCAGTGGCCAAGGTGCATCGGGACTTCCTGGCCGCCGGAGCCGATGTGATCGAAACAGACACCTTTGGGGCCACCTCGATTGTCCTAGCGGAATACGATCTGGCCGATCAGGCCTATGAATTGAACCGGCGGGCGGCCGAACTGGCCAAAACCGTGACGGCCGAGTTTTCCACCCCGGAGAAGCCCCGTTTTGTGGCTGGGTCCATTGGTCCCACCACCAAGTTGCCAACCCTGGGCCACATTGACTACGACACCATGAAAGCTGCCTTTGCCGAACAGGCAGAAGGCTTATGGGATGGCGGCGTCGATCTGTTTCTGGTGGAAACTTGTCAGGATGTGTTGCAAATCAAGGCAGCCCTGAATGGGATTGAAACCGTGTTTCAGAAGAAGGGCGATCGCCGACCACTGATGGTGTCGGTGACAATGGAAACCACTGGCACCATGCTGGTGGGCTCAGACGTAGCAGCCATGCTGACCATTCTGGAACCGTTCCCAATTGATATCCTGGGCCTGAACTGCGCCACTGGACCGGACCGGATGTCCGATCACATCAAATACCTGTCGCAACATTCCCCCTTTGTGGTCTCCTGCATCCCCAATGCTGGCATTCCAGAAAATGTTGGCGGTCAGGCCCACTATCGCCTGACGCCGATGGAACTGCGCATGGCCCTGATGCACTTCGTAGAAGACTTGGGGGTGCAGGTAATTGGCGGTTGCTGCGGCACCCGACCGGAGCATATTCATCAACTGGCGGAAATGGCCGCCGACCTGAAACCCAAGGAGCGGCCGGTCAGACGGAAAGCCAACCTTGCCGTTGGGGCCAGCCAGCCCAGCCCAGAGGCCCTGCCGTCTACCCGTCCTGCTTTCAATTACATTCCGGCGGCGGCCTCCATCTACAACGCCCAACCCTACGAGCAGGACAACTCCTTTCTGATTGTGGGCGAACGGTTAAACGCCAGTGGCTCCAAGAAAGTGCGGGAATTGTTGAATGCCGAAGATTGGGATGGTCTGGTCTCCATTGCCCGCTCCCAAACCAAGGAAGGGGCCCACGTCCTGGATGTGAACGTAGACTACGTGGGCCGCAATGGCGCGCAGGATATGCATGAACTGGTGTCCCGGTTGGTGACCAATATCAACCTGCCGCTGATGCTGGACTCCACCGAGTGGGAAAAGATGGAAGCCGGTCTGAAGGTGGCAGGCGGCAAGTGTATCCTCAACTCCACCAACTTTGAAGATGGGGAACCCCGCTTCTTTAAGGTGCTGGAACTGGCCAAGCAATATGGGGCCGGGGTAGTGGTGGGCACCATCGATGAAGAGGGTATGGCCCGTACCGCCGAGAAAAAGTTTGCCATCGCCCAACGGGCCTATCGGGCGGCGCTGGAATATGGCATCCCGGCCCACGAATTGTTCTTCGACACCCTGGCCCTGCCCATCTCCACCGGCATTGAGGAAGACCGGGCCAACGGCAAAGCCACCATTGAGGCAATTCGTCAGATCCGGCAACACCTGCCCGGCTGTCATATCCTGCTGGGGGTGTCCAATATTTCCTTTGGCCTCAGTCCGGCGGCTCGGATTGTGCTCAACTCCATGTTCCTGCACGAAGCCATCCAGGCTGGCATGGATGGGGCGATCGTCAGTGCGGCTAAGATCCTGCCCCTGTCCAAGATCGAACCGGAACATCAGGACCTCTGTCGCGATCTGATCTACGATCGCCGCCGCTTTGAGGGCGATATCTGTGTCTACGATCCGCTGGCCGAGCTGACTCGCCGGTTTGAAGGGGTATCCGCCAAGGCCGCCCGCTCCAACGAGTCCCTGGCCGATTTAGCGATCGAAGAGCGGCTGAAACGCCACATCATTGATGGCGAACGGATTGGCCTGGAGGAAGCCCTGGCCTTGGCCCTGGAAACCTACAAACCCCTGGATATCGTCAACACGTTCCTGCTGGACGGCATGAAAGTCGTCGGGGAACTGTTCGGCTCCGGCCAGATGCAACTGCCCTTTGTGCTCCAGTCCGCCGAAACCATGAAAGCGGCGGTGGCTTATCTGGAGCCGTTCATGGAAAAGACCGAAGCCGGCAACAACGCCAAGGGCACCTTTATCATTGCCACGGTCAAGGGCGACGTACATGACATTGGCAAAAACCTGGTGGACATCATCCTCTCCAACAACGGCTACAAGGTGATTAACCTGGGCATCAAGCAGCCGGTGGAAAACATCATTGAGGCCTATCGTCAACACCATGCGGACTGTATTGCCATGAGCGGTCTGCTGGTGAAATCGACCGCTTTCATGAAGGAAAACCTGGAAGTGTTCAACCAGCAGGGCATTACCGTGCCGGTGATTCTGGGGGGAGCGGCGCTGACGCCCAAATTTGTCTACGAAGATTGCCAGAACACCTACAAAGGTCGGGTGATTTACGGCAAAGATGCCTTTTCCGACCTGCACTTCATGGACAAACTGATGCCAGCCAAGATGGCCCAGCAGTGGGATGACCGGCAGGGCTTCCTGGGCGACTTTGCCGAAGAAAATGGCCATCGCAAGGCGCGCGACGGGGCAGACGACCGGGCAACCGAAGCCGATTCGGCGGCAACAAGGTCCCTTCTGCCGGAGGTAGAGGACACCAACCGTTCCGACGCCGTGGCCGTGGATATTCCCCGGCCCACGCCGCCCTTCTGGGGCAGCCAACTGCTCAATCCGGCTGATATTCCCTGGGAAGAACTGTTCTGGTATCTCGACTTGCAGGCCCTGATTGCTGGCCAGTGGCAGTTCCGCAAACCCAAGGAGCAGTCGCGGGAGGAGTATGACGCCTTCCTGCAAGCAAAGGTCTATCCCCTGCTGGAGGACTGGAAACAGCGCATCGTTAACCAAAATCTGCTGCAGCCCCAGGCTATTTACGGCTACTTCCCCTGTGTGGCGGACGGCAATTCCCTGCACCTGTTTGACCCCAGTGTGGCAACGCAGGACATCGCTTCCCTCCCCGATCCAGTCACAACCTTTCACTTCCCGCGACAAAAGTCCCTGCGACGGCTGTGCATTGCTGATTTCTTTGCGCCTAAAGACCTAGGGCGGTTAGATGTGTTCCCTATGCAGGCAGTGACCATGGGGGAGGTCGCCACTGAGTATGCCCGCAAACTATTTGAGGCCAATCAGTACACTGATTACCTGTACTTCCATGGCATGGCGGTGCAACTGGCAGAAGCCCTGGCCGAGTGGGTGCACGCCCGCATCCGGCGAGAATTGGGCTTTGGCGATCGCGACCCGGACAATATTCGGGATGTGCTGGCCCAACGCTATCAGGGCTCCCGTTACAGCTTCGGCTATCCCGCCTGTCCCAATATTCAGGACCAGTACAAACAACTGGAGCTATTGGGAACGGAGCGCATCGGTATGTTCATGGACGAGAGTGAACAACTCTATCCGGAGCAGTCTACGACCGCGATCGTGGCCTACCATCCCGTCGCTAAGTACTTCACCGCTTGCGGCTGAGCCATCCCTTGGTCACCCGGCCTAGTTGGTCGAACTCCCCAGATATCTCACCAGACCCAGAAACAGACCGATGCCGACGGCATATTTGACCGGATCGGCGATCGCGGGATTGGGGGAAAAGAAGCCTTCAATGATGCCAGCAATGACCAGCAGGGGCACAATCCCAAACACCAGATGGGCCGCTTGCAGGCCATAGCGTTTGAGGGCATCGACCCGGCGATAGGGGCCAGGAAACAGAATCGACCGGGCCAGCAACAGACCGGCTGCACCGGCTAAACAGATGGCGGGCAACTCCAGGGAGCCATGGGGAAAGACGAAGGCCCAAAAGGGAAAAGCCAGATTGTTTTGCCCGACCAGCGTGCCGATCGCCCCCAATAGCAAGCCGTTCAGCAGCAGGATATAGATCGTCACCAATCCAGCCGGAATGCCGCCAGCGATCGCGGCAAAGGCAACCCGGATGTTGTTGATCATGATGTTGCTAGAGGCAAACGGCTCAATGCCGACAATGGATCCCATCCACAGTTCACCACGATCGCGGACCCGGTGGATCAATTCCTGCGGCACCACCAGGGAAAGAAAAGAGGGATCGGTCCAGGACAGCCACCAGGACACTAGACCGGCTCCCAGCAAGAGGGCAGTAGCCAGGGCGATCGCTGCTTTGGCCTGCTGCACCGCCGCCGGAAAGCCCCAGCGATAAAAGTTCAGCATCGCCTGCCATTCTTGCCGTCGAGAGCCCTGATAGATTTGGGTGTAGCTGCGGCTGGTGAGGGACTGCAACTCCCGAATCGTGACCTGGCTGAGGGCATGGGTGCGGGCTCGGGCTAGATCGGCGGACACAGAACGATACAGACTGGAGAGTTGGCGAATTTCGGCTGAATTTAGCGATCGCAACCCCCGTTTTTCCGCCCGGTTCAACAGCGTGTCCAGTTGCTTCCAGAAGGGTTGTCGCCGAGCAATCCAGCGCTGCAAGTTCATAAACTGTGATATTTGGCAGGAATTCAGCAGGGCTGGTTTAGAATCGCGTCAATTAGTCCGTCGATTTCCCTACTTAATTCCATCCAGTTTAGCCTATGCCTCGCGGCCCCAACGATTCTGCTCCAGTTCAGCCCCTCAGTGTAGGGAATGTGGTGAGTGCTGCCTTCCAGCTCTATCAGGAACACGCCAAAGAGTATCTGCAAATTGCCCTGTATGCCACGTTATGGGTTTTGCTACCCTTCCTGGTGGCGATCGCGGGGGTTGCCGTGTTTCTGGGCATCCAGAACTATGCCCTGTTGGGTTTACTGATTCCGGCCCTGTTTGTCCTGTTTGTTTATTGTCTAACCAAATATCTGGCCAATTCAGCCCTGATTGTGCGTCTGGCCTTTCGGGAACTGACCAATCAACCGGAAAGCCTGGCCGACGCCCGCCGGTTTATTTCCCCTCGTCAGTGGCAATTTTTGGTAATTGCGCTGCTGCTGTTCCTGCTCTTTACCGGCATCATGCTGGTGGTGTATCTGGGCGCCTTTATCCTAGTCATACTGATCCTGGGGGCGTTGGGTGGCTTGCAACTGTTTCTGGACTTCAGTCCGGAGAGGTTGGTGGCCAATCCAGGGCTATTGGCAATCGGCATTTTGGCGATTTTACTCACCTTTGTGCTGGTGCTGGGTCTGCTTTACTGGCTGATGGTTCGGTTCACGATTTCAGAAGTACCGCTGGCGGTTGAGCCAGGGCTGACGGCCCGCAAGAGTATCCGTCGCAGTTGGGACTTGACCAAGGGCAGTGTGGGCCGGATTTTTTTGATTCTGTTTGTCACTTTTTGCGTCACGATTCCGCTGCAGATCTTGGTGCAAATCCTGTCCAGTGTGGTGGAAGGTGGCATTGGGGCTGTGGTTCCGCCGGAGTCTGCGGCCTATGCTGGATTGGTGTTTCTGGTCAGCTATGCCCTCAGTTTGGCTCTCAGTGTGGTGGTTTTGCCGCTCTGGCAAATTATTAAAGCCCTGATCTATTTTGACCTGCAAACCCGCCGAGAAGGACTGGGCCTGGAACTGCGCGATCGCGGCCCGGCCCAACCGTGACGCAAAAACCGTAACCCGCCGCCCCCTCTGGTCCAAGCTGCTGTTGCTGCTGTGCTATGCGTTTTTTCAACCGTGTGTCTCTGTCTACTCCGGAGAGTGTGGAACTGGAGTTTTTGCTGGCTGGCATTGGCAGCAGAACCCTGGCGCTGGTGATTGACTACCATGTGCTGGTTGTGATCCTGCTCTTGTTCTGGGGGTTGGGCAGTTGGGCCACCTTAGGGCTATTTGCCTATTTGGAGGATGCAGGGATTGATTACAGCGGTTTACCAACCTGGTTGCTGGCGATCGCCATTCTGATTACCTTTGTCATCTTTGCTGGCTACTTCGTCATCTTCGAAACCCTGTGGCAAGGGCAGACACCCGGCAAGCGGTGGGCCAGAATTCGGGTGATCCGGGACGATGGCCGGCCGGTTGGACTGGCCCAGGCGGCTTTGCGCGCCCTCCTGCGGCCGATTGATGATTTTCTCTTTATTGGTGTGTTTCTGATCTTGCTCGGTTCCAAGGAAAAACGGATTGGCGATTGGGTGGCGGGAACCCTGGTGGTGCAGGAAGAACGGGGCGATCGCCGTCGCCAGTTGCTCCTGTCTGAACCGGCCCAGCGGTTGGCCACTCGCCTGGCCCAACAGCCAGAGTTGGACCAGTTGTTGCCGGATGATCTGGCCATCATTCGGGAGTATTTACTGCGACGCAATGCCATGGCTGCCAATGCCCGCAGCCAGCGAAGCACCAGGTTGGCGGATCAGGTGCGGGCCATCCTGAACCTCAAGGCGATTCCGGCTAGCACCAATCCGGAGCAATTTCTGGAAGCTGTCTATCTGGCCTATCAACAGCGATACAGCGAGGATAGATAAGACTTTGCTGAAACCGAATGGCTACACACACAGGCGAATGTCCTGAGTGAACCACAAGACTAGCCTACCTGCCTGACTGCCACAGCGGACATCCACCGTCCCTGCCAGTCGGAAGCCTCTTCCGTTGACACAGGCGGCAACCCCTGTCTGGATGCGCTAGTGTAGGGATCGAACATGTAGGTTGGATGAAATCGTGTTGCCTTGTTGTCGTTTTCCAGTCTCGCTGGTGCTGCTGGCCTGCTGCCTCACGCCGCTGACGGCTTGTTCCAACAGTTCTCTGGGGGAACAACTGCAACAATCTCTGGCTGCCGATCCCCAACTACGGGCCAGTCAGTCTCCCGTCTCAACGCCTACGCCAACGGTGACAGCCAGCCCACCTGCAACTGGGGTGGATCTGCCGGCTGATTTCCCCAGTGAGATTCCTCGTTATCCCAACAGCCAGTTGCAGCAGGTGGTCCCATCAGGCGCCGCCAGTCCCGACGCCAACGGTCAACCGACAGTGACGCGCTGGACCAGCCCGGATAGTAGCGATCGCATCCTGGGTTTTTACCGTCAGGCTTTACAGACGGGCAACTGGCAAGTGATGGAGCAACCGGCGACCAGTCAACCAGGAACCTTGGTGGCCCAACGGCAGGGACTAACCTTAACCCTTACGGTGCAGCCAATTGTGTCCTTGTCTCCCGGCAATGGGGCCAAAACAGAATTTACCCTGCAATATGGTCCGGCCGGACCCGCTGTGGGTCAGGGCAGCCCTGTACCGACTGCAACAGGTTCACCGGCTGCAACAGGGAACAGTGGCAGCCTGACCAGTTTGCCGCCCTTTCAAACCACTACCACCGTGGGAATTTCAGGCACTTCTACTGGCAGCGCTCCAGTGACCAGCGGCCTGACGGCTTTGAGCTTCACCGATTTGGATAAGTTGCCACCGGACCTGCGATCGCAGATTGAAGACCTGGCCCGCCTGGGCGTCTTCTCTGCCAGTGGCGCCAAGGGGGTGGGAAAAACCAATGAATTTGCCCCCAGCCAACCCCTGACCCGACGGGAATATGCCCGCTGGTTGGTAACGGCCAACAATCTTCTGTTTGCCAGCCGCCCCGCCCAGCAGATTCGCCTGGGCCAGGACACAAGCCAACCAGCGTTTCGGGATGTGCCCCCCAGTGACCCAGATTTTGCAGCGATTCAGGGGCTGGCCGAGGCTGGTATTCTTCCCAGTGCCCTGTCCGGTGACAGCACCACGGTCTTGTTTAATCCCGACAAACCGCTGACCCGGGAAACCATGGTGCAATGGAAAGTCCCTCTGGATACTCGACAGGCCCTACCTAAGGCTACGGTGGATGCGGTGCAACAGACCTGGGGCTTCCGGGATGCAGCCCGGATTGATCCCAAAGCCCTGCAGGCAGTCCTGGCCGATCATCAAAATGGGGACCAGGCCAATATCCGGCGCGCCTTTGGCTATACAGCACTATTTCAACCTAAGAAACCGGTCAGCCGGGCCGAAGCCGCCGCCAGCCTGTGGTATTTCGGCTTCCAGGGAGACGGCCAGTCTGCCCAGGATGCCCTTAAAAGCCAATAAATTCGGGTTATTGATGAGTTCGAGCTGAGGAGGATGGGCAAGACGGTAGGGTGCCAGGTTTTAGATGCTAGATGGCAGGTGCCAGATTTCAGGTGCGCGGTGGCAGCAACCGAAAACCCAATACCCGACACCCAACACTCCTGCACTAACGTAACTTGGCTGGACGGGAAGGGGGAGACTGAATCGAGACAGATGGGGGAGGACTACTAGAAGACCCATCGCGCTTGTCGCTGAGCAACTCACGGATGCGCCGGGACATCAAGCGGATGATATTGACGGCAATGCCAGGTGTTTCGTCGATCGCTTCGTACAGTTGTTGCTGCGTCAGAATCAGGCAACTGCAAGCTTCCACTGTGCTTACAGACGCCGATCGCGGTTCTGAGTCAAATAAGGACATTTCCCCGAAAAAGGACCCCGGTCCCAGGCGGGTAATTTCCTTGGTTTCGATATGTACCCGCACAGAACCAGACACAACGATAAATAGCGATCGCCCCTCCTGACCCTTGGTGAAAATGGGTGTGTTTGCCGGAAACGACACCTCATCCATCACAGATGCCAACCGCACCAGAAAATCATCCCGCAACTCCTTAAAGATAGGAACGCCACGTACAAATATCAATCGATCAACACTGGATAACATAGGCGGCTGTGGGCAGGATTAGGCAGAGGCCCAGGCTGTTTTCGTTGGATGTTCCATCATCCCCGCTGTACCATAACCAACCCCTATTATCCTTAGAATCTGGGTAATGGTTGAATCAATCTGCCTAAATCGGTTGGGGATCTGGGCCCCCCGAAAAACTCGGTGGTTGGTCTAGGGCAGAAGAGGGCGCCTTAATTGCCTTTTGGGTGAATTCATGGGTCAGCCGTTTCACCTGATCGGCCACGATCGGATCAGTGTCCTGCTGTAACTTTGGCAATAACCGATGCAGGGCCCGAGGCGACGCCACCCTCAAATAGTCCAGCACAGCTTCCCGGACAAAGCCTCGAGGAGACTGCAAACAGGCCAGCGTCTGTTCGGCGGACAACGCCCACTGCTGCTGTCGGGCCAGATGGAAACAACAGGCCAGAGCCCAATCAGACAGAAAGTGACGCAGAACCATCAGCCGCTGTAAGCGTCGGACTGGAGCCATGGGTTCATAGTACAGAATCTCTGACAAACTTTGCAGTTTGGCCCAATCGGAGGGATGATCCAGTACGCTGAGCAACGCCCGTTTATGTAAGAGATCCACCGTATTGTCCAAAATCTCCAACCCCCTTGCCTTATGGCTGTGGGACTTGGATTGCAAACTGAACGCAGCGGCCTTGACTCGTTCAATGGGATAGAGGAATTTCAGCAGTTGAAATAACCGCCCTTCCGCATCGGTCTGCAAATCCTGTAAGGCTCGCCGCAGAAACTCTGCTTCCTGGCCAGCAACCAGTTCATCCCGCAAGTCAATCTTGGCGGCGCACAGTTGACCGATAAAAAAGATTTCGTGATCGATCAGTTCCTCGATCCCCCCTCGCCCCAAGCGGTTGAGCACTTCTTCGATGCCAACCTCGCCCGGTAGGTCTAACAAAATCCGCAGAATATTGCCCCGATTGACTCCCCAATTGGTAATCAGGTGAGAGATCAAAATTTCTCGAGATGCAGTTGTGCCAATGGTTCCGATCGCTTTCCAGGCATGAAGCCGGACCAACTCTGGCTGGTGAGCATCTTCTGCTGCCCGGATCAGGATGGGCAGTGCATCATCCTTCAACGCGACCAGGGCTTTCATGGCCGCGTCACGAGTAGACTTGTATTGCAACCCCCGCAACAGGGCCGGATAAAATTCTTCCAGATGAGTGGCCGCAATTGCTTCCAGCAAGGCACAGCGGACCCTCAAGGATCGATCCTGCAAGAGATTGGGCACGTAGACCCGCAACGCCTGCATATACAGGGCATCTCCCAAGGCCCGACAGCCCATGACCCGTTCCTTTTCTTCCTTATGGGTCAGCATCAGCCGTAGCGTATTGGTGGCTTCCGCCTTTTGCTTGGGCGTTCCCAACCGCAGCAGCAGAGCAGCTACCGTTCCCCGCACAATTGGATCTACCTCTGGATGCAAATAGGGTCGCAGTTGCCGAATGTCGGGATGGTGTTCTGTTAACCAGATATACCGCAGTGCCATAGCCAGGACATCTGCGGGCAAGGGCTGATCCACCAATAGCCGAACTTGAGGCAGGTAGGCGCTGCGGGTGGCTTGCATCTCACTGGAGGTAGAATGCTCCAGCATGACTTCTAAACTCTTGAGTTGCAACTCCGGTGAAAACTTCACCAGACGAGGAGCCAGAACCTCAATTAAATGATCCGGATCCAACTGGGTCAACAGCTCAATGCAGGAGCGCTTGTGAGCCTCGGTTCCCGGTTGGTCCAGGGCGGCAACTACAGCCCGCTTCAGCTCCTTCACATCGACATCGCCGGTTAACTGCCCCCGTTCGGCACTAATCACCAACAAATTGACATATTGCTGGCGTAGCAACCAAATGGTTAGCAGCCAGATCGCGGCCAGGAAGACGACCGCTGGCAGTAACCAGTGCAGCACGTTGGCGCCAATGGCGTTGTTGTGGCTAATCCAGACCAGGCCCAATAGCGCCAGGCCGGTGGCGCCAGTGGAAAGCGGTTCGGCGATGCCTCGCACAAGTGCCTGGATGTTGCTCCGCAAGCCATCTGGAATGGGCTGGAACAGAACCGGGCCAACACTGGCGAACAGGGTGTAATGCAGTAACTCATCCAGAAACTTGAGCAATACCAGGCTGATGAATAAGGGATTCTTCAGGGATAAGGTGGCAATTAGTGTGGCGATCGCACCCAGACAACAGACCACCACCGGCAGAACCATGGCAGACCGGAACACCCCTAACCGCTCAATGACGCGACTGGACGCCAGCCACTGCATGGCCAGTTCGAAGATGCCCAGGGTGCCATTAAAAAACCCCAAGAAGATGGCGATTTGCTCTTCTGTATCCCGTTGCTGCAACTGCGACAGGAATTGAAAGTCAATTAACAGGAACAGAACCTGGGCCAGAATGAAGAAGACAAATAACCGCACGGCGTACTGACGCAAAGGCCCCTGCAATCGGCGTTGCACATCTGGTTGGGTCTCATCGATCTGCCGGCGTCGGACATCTGGAAAGGATTGCTGATAGGTGCGACTGAGATAGAACAGAATGCAGGCCCCGATGACCATCATCAGGCCAGCCAGCACAATTACATTTTTCAGACCCACCCAGGTGATTAAGACAGTCAGCGAGAAGCCACTAATCACATCGGCGACCAGGATGCCACTGCTGATCAGGGGAAAGGTGCGCTTAATTTCCCGAATATTGAACAGTTGATTGGCCGTAATGGAAGTGTTCAGATCATTCAAAACATAGATGGCTTCCAGCCACAGGCGCATCAAGAAAATCGTAATGCCTGCCAGGGTCGCAGCCTGGAGGCCCGTCGGTTGATGGAATTCTAGCCCGATGCGAAAGAACAACAACGGGGCGGCAATCAGAAAGGCTGTGAGGACAATGACATGGCGCAGGGACAGGAACCGCTGTAAGCGCGAATAGAGGACGCCCAGTCCAGAGCCAATGCCAGCACTGGCCAAATAAATCCAGGGCAGACCATTTTCCGCCCCGTAGGTTTGCAAAAACAAGGCCACCGTACATGCTTCCAGCCAGACCAACCCCATGGATGTGGTGGTGTAAAACGCGAACATCCAGATGGTCCGTTCACTTTCCTCTGCGCGGAGGTTAGCTGCCTGCAAGAGCTTTTGTCCAGCTGAACTAGTTGTTAACCATTGGTTTAGTTGCATTTAGTTGCCACTTCTAATCGTGTCGTCTGAACCTTGACTGAAAGGGGTTGGGAGCGGAAAGACAATCTGCATCAGTTGGATACTTCGCTTTGGAGTAATGTCGAACCTCCTCATACCAATTCTCTTTAATGATGAGCAATGATGAGCATTATCTGACCCCTCCCAACCTCCCCTTGGTTCTAGCGTTAGCGGCGCGTAGCGCGGGAGGTGCCGCAGGCGGTGGGGTAAATTCTATGCAGCATCAGATTAAATCGGTATCAGCTAGCAAGTGTCATTGCTGTTGCAAAACACGCGGGTGGAATCATTGTAAATAGAGAGCCACCAGACAAACGATAAAAATCAGAATCTTAGCAATTTTCCTACTAAGAACAGCCTGAGGGATGAGGGGTTTGTTACCAATCCTGACAAACGCCTATCAAGAGCAACGTTGAGCGATCGCCGATCCCAAGTCAGAATAGAGACACAACCCTACCCTGGCAGCCGAGATGACGTTTGCAACCTCTGATCATAAGTATGTGCAGCTTGATGATCGCGGGGTTCCAGTGATTACCGGAACAACGATGAAGGTGGTTGAACTGGCTACTGCACAGAAAGCTTACGGTTGGAGTCCTGAAGCAATCCACTTTCAACATCCCTATCTCAGCATGAGTCAGATTCAGGGTGCATCCCACTTTCGTAGCCCTCACCCTAAATGCCTCTCCCAGAGCGGAAGAGGGACTTTGAATCCAGTGCCCCTTCTCCTATTTTGGGAGAAGGGGTTGGGGGATGAGGGCAAATTTGCAAAACTGGGATGCACTAAGCTTTTCAGCTATTCCCTTATGTACTAAAAACCTACTTTTAAGTATCAGTTTATACTCTTAAAACAACCTCTTAGATCAATTTGGGTTGCCAGGAAAGGATTGCTTGTTGGGCTAGCAATTCAGCTAAACGATCTGCCAGCTCACGATTATCTTCACGGTAAGGTAGCCCCAAAATATTGGCATGGGAAGGAGAATCTGCCACGACATCCAATCCCAGTTGACGAACCTGTCCCACAACCAGACTGGCGACTCCATAACAGGTTTGAAACCGAGCAGCACATTGCTCAGGAGTGTAGACACTGGCAAGGTTAACCGAAAGTCCGATTTCGTTTTTGTTTTTGCGTAGATAGAAGGCATCTGGCTCAACGCTTCCAGCCGTTGCATCAATCCACTGTTTACGGAGCAATGCTCGATAAACGGTTGCTTCATCCTCTAGGCGGTCAGGTTTTCGGCCAGAAAAAGTCATGCCAGATTCAACCACTCCAGCCAGCGAACAAGGGTTGCAACTGAGGTCAAATCTTCGACGGCATAGTCATCAGGGCTAGAGTGATAGAGATCGGCCGGTTGGGTTGGATCGGCGGGGCAGGTTAAACGCACAGTCAACTTCTGGTCTGAATTTTTCCAGGTTAACCGAACGCCCCCCAGATGATCGGTTGATGCTGAGGCTTGGGGAAAGTCGTTCTTCAAGATGGTGTGTGCTTCTAATGCCCAGTTCATAGCGGTTTTGAATGCATAATCGTTAGGGCGCAGAATGCCATAATCGTCCTCCTCTTCCAATTCCAATAGGGCAACAAGGTTTTGAAGAGTAGTTGTGATGCCTTGAGTCTTGAATGAGGTGACCATTGGAGTGGTTTGCTCAAGCGTGCAATTTATGCCCTCAGGCTAGCATATCCCGCTGCTCTGCATAACATCCCGCCAGCAAGCGTGATAGATTACTGGTCAGTTTCTTGCTTGGGGAGGATTCTTGAATGTCCTAGTCGTTCGCGCTGCGTCTCTTGGGAGAATCGCGCCCCACATCCCCATTTCCCCTGCATAACCTCATCCTGGGCGAGAGTGATAAAGTGTTGATGAGTTTCTCCACCGGGAGGGTTTCTGGATGCAGCGCCGCAAGTCTGTTCGCTTGACTTTTGCCACGCTTTGCCTGTGTCTGGGTTCCTCAAGTTCTGCTGGGGTGTTGCCTGCTGTAGTAGAAGGCGCCATCGCGGCCAATCTTGGCAGCCAGCAGCCAGGGCGAATCGCCCAAACCGACAGCGGAATTGAGCGGCGGCTTGAATATGCCGTGCAACTCGGGCAATCTGCGGAGCTGTTTCCCTTAGCCAATAAACTCCGTGCCCCAAGGCGGTTGAAGTGAGCAAGGCTCTATTTATAGATGAACGGGTTAACTCCGTTGGCTATCTTCCTGTATCAGGGTTTGACTGAGCAGCCAATTTTAAGACCGCGCGAGTTCTGGGAGCAGAGCGCCTTAAAGCGGCAAAAATTGCACCCAATTAGCAAAAT
>CAZBTL010000072.1:0-16994 GCA_964494755.1 uncultured bacterium
GTGGCTTATTGGATTAAACTCACCTATGAGCGAAATATCTATGTAATTGATCTAGACCGGGTTATGGCCTTCTGTCATCTTCCCAACGGGCGGATTTCGTTTACCCTCCTAGACGGCAATACGGTCATTGTGATCAATCAACAAAGCGACCCTGTTACCTACCAAACGCTCCTCGATTACATTGAAAAACGGACAGGCTTGCGTCTACCTTAGGTGCGATCGCGATTCTGCTGCAGCCTGAACCCGTGCCTGGGACAACTCTTAGGAGGCAAGGAAGATGGCCCTTCCCATCCAAGAAAAAGTTTGGACAGACGAAGCGTTTATGGCGTTGCCGAAAGATGGTCATCGCTACGAACTGGTGAACGGAGAACTAATGGATATGGGTAACTCCGGCATGGAGCACGGTGAATTTGGCGCATTTTTGGCCGGCATGCTGTCAATTTATGTCCGCAAAAATCGCTTGGGTGTGGTTTGCGACTCCAGCACTGCGTTCACGCTCAAGAACGGCAACAAGCGATCGCCGGATATTTCATTTGTTCGCGGAGAGCGTCTGAAAGGCTTAAAACGATTGCCCACAGGTTATTTTCAAGGATCTCCCGATCTGGCTGTCGAAATCCTGTCCCCGAACAACACCATTGAAGAGAACCACGACAAAATTGTGGAGTATTTCGACAATGATACTCACCTGGTTTGGGTCATCCATCCCGACGAGAAATATGTGTTGGTTTACCACTCACCGGAGCCGGATCAATTTCTCCGTTCTACCGACCATCTAGATGGGGAAAAAGTAGTGCCAGGGTTTTCGCTAGCAGTCTCCGAACTATTTACTGAATGGGATTTCTAGCAGATGGCGCCAAGCTTCAATTGCGGTTAACTGCCGACTATACTCATGAAGGTTAGACAGATAGAAACGCATGCCTCAGACCTTTGTCACCGGGGGAACGGGATTTGTTGGCGCTAATTTGGTGCGGCTGTTGTTGGAACAGGGCTATACCGTGCGGGCACTGGTCCGTCCCGATAGCTGTCTGGACAACCTGCGCCACCTGGATGTGGAACGGGTTCAAGGGGATCTGACCGATCCCGATCTGGCTCAGGCCATGCAGGGCTGTCAGTCGGTTTTCCATGTGGCGGCCCACTATTCCCTCTGGCAGCGGGATCGGCAAGCCCTGTATCGCAGCAATGTCTTGGGCACGCGCAATGTCCTGGCGGCAGCGCGACAGGCGGGGGTGGAGCGAACCATTTACACCAGTTCTGTGGCGGCGATCGGGGTAGGGCCAAACGGTCAGGCGGTTGATGAAACCCACCAAAGTCCAGTGGCGCAATTAATCGGCCATTACAAACAGTCCAAATATTGGGCAGAACAGGAAGCGGTGCAGGCGGTTAAGGCCGGTCAGGATATTGTCATCGTCAACCCCAGCACGCCGATCGGTCCCTGGGATATCAAACCCACGCCAACCGGGGATATTATTCTGCGCTTCTTGCGGCGGCAAATGCCAGCCTATGTAGATACGGGCCTGAATCTGGTGCATGTGCGAGATGTGGCCTGGGGCCATTTGTTGGCGCTGCAGCGCGGCAAGACGGGCGATCGCTACATTTTGGGGCACCAGAACCTGACTCTGAAGCAAATCCTGGAGCAACTGGCTCAGATTACCAGCCTACCAGCCCCCCAGCGGGCCATTCCGGTTTGGATTCCCTTGGCTGTAGCCTGGGTGGATGAGCGATTGCTAGCGCCACTTGGCAAACCTCCGGCGGTGCCGCTGGACGGGGTGCGGATGTCGCAGCATCCCATGTTTTACGATGCATCGAAAGCCGTGCGGGAGTTGCAGTTACCCCAGACTCCAATTGTGACTGCACTGAAAGATGCCGTAGAGTGGTTTTTAGAACACAACTATGTAACCGAATCAAGTTAAAACTTAATAAAGCTCACGATTTTACACGAAGTGGTGTCGCACCTGAGGAGTTTAGACCAGAATGGCAGTCAATTTATTGCAGGCGATCGATATTGGTAAGTACATCGTTACCCAGCGAATGAAAGGGCGGAAGCGGTTTCCCCTAACGCTGATGCTGGAGCCGCTGTTTCGCTGTAATCTAGCCTGTTCTGGCTGTGGCAAGATTCAGCATCCGGTCGAGATTCTGAAACGCAATCTGACGCCTGAAGAATGCTTCGCCGCGGTGGAAGAGTGTGGCGCACCTGTGGTGGCAATTCCAGGGGGGGAACCGCTGTTGCATCCCCAGATTGATGAAATTGTGCGGGGCTTGGTGGCGCGGCGCAAATACGTCTATCTCTGCACCAATGGCATTCTGCTGGAAAAGAGCCTGGATAAGTTCACCCCCTCGCAATATTTTTCCTTCAGCGTTCACCTGGATGGCCTGCGGGAATTGCACGATAAATGTGTGGATCGGCAGGGTGTCTTTGATACGGCCGTCCGGGCCATTAAGGCAGCCAAAGCCAGGGGCTTTCGGGTGACAACCAACACCACCATTTTTGAGGGGGCTGACCCCAAGGAAATGCAGGCGTTCTTTGACTTCGTCAGTACTTTGGGCATAGACGGCATGATGGTGTCGCCCGGTTACAGCTACGAGTGGGCCCCGGATCAGGAACATTTCCTCAAACGGGAACAAACCAAGACCCTCTTCCGGTCCATTCTGGCGCCCTACAAAGCGGGCAAGAAGAACTGGAACTTTAACCACAATCCCCTGTTTCTGGATTTCTTGATGGGGGAAAAGGACTACGAGTGTACGCCCTGGGGCATGCCCAGCTATAGTGTGCTGGGTTGGCAGAAGCCCTGCTATTTGCTGAATGAGGGCCACTACCAGAGCTATCAGGAGTTGCTGGACAACACCGACTGGAGTCAGTATGGTCGGGCTAGTGGCAATCCCAAGTGCGCCGACTGTATGGTGCACTGTGGCTATGAACCAACAGCCGCGATCGATGCCCTGCAACCACAAAATGCCGTGCGGGCACTGGGCAGTGTCCTGGGAGTCGGTTCCTGACGAGCATTCCCTCCTAGACTGGGTTGATCGCTGGCGTAGAATAGCACTTATCTCCGGTTGGAGGGATTCTGCCGCGAAGACTTGATCAAAAGATTCAGATCAAAGCTTTGCAGGATCCACTCTGGCCTATGCTTTTTCTGTCTTCAAACGTTGAACCCAGTTCAGTTGACTTGCCAATGTCCACCCCCTGTGAGTTTGAATTTGAGACGGTGACAGTTGGCGTCATGGGCCAACTGGTTCAGCGAAGTCGCCATGTGGTTCAGGCTTATATCCAGCCTTTAGCTGAGGGAGTGAACCTGGAACTGGTGGCGGTTCCAGGCGGCTCTTTTCGGATGGGAGCTTCGACAAGCGAGGAAGGGTGTCACCCTTCCCAATTGCCCCAACATGAGGTGGAGATCGCTCCCTTTTGGATCAGCCGCTATCCCATCACGCAGGGCCAATGGGCTGCGGTGGCTACCTTGCCGCCGGTTAAGC
Source organism: uncultured bacterium (assembly GCA_964494755.1). Classification (GTDB taxonomy): domain Bacteria; phylum Cyanobacteriota; class Cyanobacteriia; order Leptolyngbyales; family Leptolyngbyaceae; genus CAZBTL01. Next base: position 3,469 of record CAZBTL010000072.1, read on the forward strand.
GCCCCTTGACCCTGCACCCAGCCTGTTTCTCTGGCGATTATTTGCCGGTCGAGCAGATTAGCTGGTTTGATGCGAACGAGTTTTGCGATCGCCTGTCTGCCTTGACCGGCCAGTCCTATCATTTGCCCAGCGAAGCGGAGTGGGAATATGCCTGTCGAGCCGGTACGGAAACGCCCTTTTGCTTTGGTCCCACCCTGACGACGGATTTGGCCAACTATTCCGGCATGGATTGGGAATACGACGGTAAGGTCTGTAGCAAGGGCTCCTATGGCAAAGGACCCACTGGGGAAGACCGGCGCCAAACCACAGCCGTCGGCAGCTTTCAGGTCGCCAATCGGTTTGGCCTGTTTGACATGCACGGTTTAGTGCGGGAGTGGTGTTCCGACACCTGGCATGACAGTTATCTGGGAGCACCCGCCGATGGCAGCGCCTGGATTACCGACAGTGCTAGCCCGGAACGGGTGGTGCGGGGAGGGTCCTGGAATAGCGGGCCCAATGGCTGCCGATCCGCCTTCCGATCCTGGTTTGATCCCAATGCCACCCTTTACGACATTGGCTTTCGGGTGGTTTGTCGACAGGTTGCCAACCTGGACGCCGAGTGAATTGCTCGTGTTACACCTCATTGCAGCCGCCAGCGTACTGGAGGCGTTGGTAGTTATCCTGGTGGTCATTGATAAACGACAGACATAGGCTTGCGTGTGACTCCGGCGGATTTACTGAACACAGCAGCCAAGCTTGCGCTACAGTCATTGAAGATTCGCCCCTAGAAGACTTGCAAGTGGGTTTTCCATGACCGATTCCGCCGCTGATGTGACCACTGGATTGCCTGAACGGTTAATCAAGCATACGGTCCGCTACGCCGACCATCGGGCCGTCGATCGCACGCTGCTGACACCGATGATGCGCCATTATGTGGAGCTAAAGGACCAGAATCCCCATGCCCTGCTACTGTATCGGGTGGGAGACTTCTTTGAGACCTTTTTTCAGGATGCCGTCACGATTGCCCGGGAACTGGAACTGGTGCTGACGGCCAAGGATGCGGGCAAGGAAGTGGGTCGAGTGCCCCTGGCTGGCATTCCCCACCATGCCCTGGACCGTTATTGCGCGTTGCTGGTGGAAAAAGGCTACGCGATCGCCGTTTGTGACCAGATCGAAGACCCAGCCGATGCCCAGGGGCGACTGGTGCAACGGGAAATTACCCGGGTGATTACCCCTGGCACAGTGCTGGAAGAAGGCATGTTAAATGCCCGTCGTAACAACTTTCTGGCCGCTGTGGTGATTGCTGGCAACCATTGGGGGTTGGCCTATGCTGATGTCTCTACTGGGGAATTTCTCACCACCCAGGCCTCCGATCTGGAGCAGTTGACCCAAGAACTGATGCGATTACAACCAGCCGAAGTGCTGGTGCCCACCAACGCTCCCGATCTGATCAGCCTGCTGCGACCGGGCGAACGGTCCGAGCACCTGCCTGACTGCCTACCGCCCCAGTTTTGCTATACCCTGCGCTCTCAAGCGCCATTTGTCCTGGCGGAAGCCCGCTATCGCTTATTGCAACGATTCCGGCTGCGATCGCTGGAAGGAATGGGTTGCGAACAACTGCCTCTGGCTGTTCGGGCCGCCGGAGGTCTGCTGGAATATCTGGAAAGCACCTCAGAGCGGGGCAATCGAGAGGGTCAAGCCGGGCCAGCCCACAATGCGGCAACCTCGAAACTGGCCCTTCTTTCCCACGCCACCTTACAGACCGTTCCCCTCCAACCCCTCTGCACCTACACCCTGAGCCAATTTCTCATCCTGGACCATCAAACCCGACGCAACCTGGAAATCACCCAAACCACTCGGGACGGCACCTTTCATGGCTCCCTGCTGTGGGCCCTGGATAAAACCGTCACCGCCATGGGCAGTCGGGCTTTACGGCGCTGGTTGCTGCAACCCCTACTGGACCTGGAGCAAATTACCGCCCGCCAGGACAGCATTCAAGAACTGGTGCAACAGGGGGGCCTGCGGCAGGACTTGCAACGGTTGTTGAAGCAGATTTACGACCTGGAGCGGCTGGCGGGTCGAGCTGGTTCGGGAACCGCCAATGCTCGTGATCTGGTGGCTCTGGCCGATTCCTTTACCCGCCTGCCCGATCTGGCCTTTCGGGTCAAAGATGCCCAGTCCCCCTACTTGCAGGCGGTTCAGGCTGTCCCCCCGGAACTGGAACAGTTGGGCCAGGTGCTCCATGCTCACTTGGTCGAAGTGCCACCCCTGTCTTTGACGGAAGGCAACCTGATCCGTTCTGGCATCAATCTCCAGTTGGATCAGTTACGCCAGCAGGTGGAGGAGGATCAGGAGTGGATCAAAAATCTGGAGGCGGTTGAACGGGAACGAACCGGTATTACGACCCTGAAAGTGGGCTACAGCAAGACCTTCGGCTATTTCATCAGTGTTTCCCGCAACAAGGCGGATCAGGTGCCCCCGGACTATAACCGCCGCCAGACCCTGTCCAATGAAGAACGGTATGTGACGACAGAGCTCAAGGATCGGGAAACCCGCATCATGCGAGCCAGGGATGACCTGAACCGATTGGAGTATGAGATCTTTACCGACCTCAGATCCCAGGTGGGTGAACGGGTGGAGGTCATCCGTCAAGTGGCCAGCGCTGTGGCGGCGATCGACGTTCTCTGTGGCCTGGCGGAGGTAGCCATCTATCAGGGCTACTGTCGTCCCCTGATGGTTCCGAACCGGCAGATCCAGATCCAGGAAGGCCGTCACCCTGTGGTGGAACAATCTCTGCCAGCGGGCTTCTTTGTGCCTAATTCCACCCAACTGGGCTCACCGGAATCCGAAAACGGTTGTTCCACCCACTCTTCCTCTGATGCCTCCCGACCTTCCCCATCCCATCCCCCCTGCTATCTTCCAGCCGCCCCAGACTTGATTATCCTTACTGGCCCCAATGCCAGTGGCAAAAGCTGTTATTTGCGGCAGGTGGGGCTGATTCAACTGATGGCCCAGGTGGGTAGTTTTGTGCCAGCCCAGGCCGCCCGTTTAGGCATCTGCGATCGCATCTTTACTCGAGTTGGGGCCGTGGATGACCTGGCCACTGGCCAATCCACCTTCATGGTGGAAATGAATGAAACCGCCAATATTCTGAACCATGCCACCCCGCGATCGCTGGTGCTACTGGATGAAATTGGCCGGGGCACCGCCACCTTCGATGGCCTATCGATTGCCTGGGCCGTAGCGGAATATCTAGCCAGCGAAATCCAGGCCCGCACCATTTTCGCCACCCACTATCACGAACTGAATGAATTGGCTTCCATCCTGCCCAATGTAGCCAACTATCAGGTCACGGTCAAAGAAATGCCGGATCAGATCGTGTTCTTGCACAAAGTCCAGCCAGGTGGGGCCGACAAATCCTACGGCATTGAGGTCGGACGATTGGCCGGATTACCCGCTTCGGTCATACACCGGGCGCGGGAAGTGATGGGCCAAATAGAAAAACACAGCAAAATTGCAATCGGGCTGCGCCAGGGCCATTCCACCAGCAAAACCAGCCGTGAGAAAAACGGGTACCCTTACCGCACTGCCAGCCAAGCACCCATTGAGCAACTGGACATTTTTAGCTGATTAGCAGAATCGACGCCGTCGTTCTAGCCTGTTCTTCCAGGTTAGCCAGGTTGCTCCGTACTGCCTGTCCCAGAGGGCTGTCGGCAAATGCTGAACACAGAGGTGTAGCCGTGGAGGAAGGTTGTATTGCCGACGGGACCAATTTCTCCACTGCAGAAGAATCCACTGACGGGCGTGTTGACCACATAGCGGTTAAACAGACGGGAGTCAAAGTTGGGCTTGCGGTACAGGCCCTCTCCCCGTCCCAGACAGGCAAACATCAGTGCTCCAGATGCCGATGCGACTTGTGTCCCGGTCTGGCGAATATAGCGTTTCAGCAGGGTTTCCAGATCTTCTTCGGAGGCTCGGGCATCCCGCAAATGGAACTGAATGCGTTGCCCTGGTCGGATGCGATCGCCAATTGCGATCGCTCCCATGCGCGGATCAACCCCCAACAAGTTTCGGATCAGAAAGTCACCGGGTTCCAGTGTTTGCTTGAACTCGTTTTGGGCCACCCCGACAAAGAGAGAATCCTGGGCCAGATCCCGGTCTTCCTCACTCAAGCTTTGAATCAACTCCTGCAGCACTTCCAAAGGCGTCCGTTTTTGCGAGACTCGAGTGCTTTTGCCCGCCGCCACCCAATCGGGATCGGTTTGCTCCTCCAGCGCCAGCAGGATATTCCGCTCTCCTTCCGTCACCAAATAGGGACGACCAATGGGACGACACCCCTGGGCCACAATGGTTTCCAGCACTAGATTGCCACTCAAGGCCACTCCCACCGTTCCTTCTCGATAGAGCCGGAAGTTACAAAACAGCACACTGTTGCCGCCCATCGAACCAGCACTGGCCAATCCGCCCACCTTTACTGAACCTGGATAGGCAAAATCGAGCCCCTGCAGCAGATCGTTAATTTGAGCCGAAAAAGGATCAGCCAACAAAATAAAGTTGGGATGATCCGCAGCCGACACCCCCATCAATTCCATCCAGGCATCAGGCGGACTGTCCAAATCGGGCAGTTCATCCGCCGCCAAATGAAACGGTTGGATCTTCACACCTGGCAACGTCGCTAGGGTCAGGCTGAGGCCCGGTTCTCCTTCAACTTCCTGCGCCTGACCTTCGGCACCGACACCGACCACACCGCCACCACTGCAACCAATCAGTGGCAGACCCGGCAACTGTTCGCGCAGTAAGGGCATTAGCCGCGCATAATCACTGGCAAAAGCGGAAGAAATAAAAACAAAACCCAAGTCAGGCTTGGCCTGCAGTGCTGCCTGCGATTTCTGAACCACTTCGGCAACGGCTGCTTCCAGGGACGGACGGGTTGAGAGACTGCTTACCCACTTCATGGGGCCAGGGTTGGCTTCCATTATCAGACACTCCATCTATCTCAGAAGGATTATCACCAGCGTACTGCAAACCATACTCCGGATAACCTTGAAGCTAATGTTACAAAAATTGCCGGAGTTACTGGGACTATAGATCTCAGATAACTCACCCATCAGCCTGTATCAGAAAGGGGTGGATTCCGGTCAATCTTGCGTTAAGATATATGAACGAGAGGCAGGTTCTCTGCTCTCTTTGTCGAAAGGAAGTTGGTAACGGACCTTAAGAAAACTGGGTAAAAAATTGTCTAACTGCGATTGCGTCTTGTATTACTAAGTCTTGAGATACATGGTGCAATGCTTTTTATCTCTGGATGGCTGTGTGTCAGTCAGCAATACAGCCAGACAGAATGACCTGACAGATTTTGCCCTCTGAGTAACAGTGAGTTGAGACGACCTTACTATGAGCGATATTCAACAGAAAATTGAAGAAGCACGGGCTGAAGCGCGGGCTGCTTGTGATATCACTGGTGATGTATCTGCAGAATGTGCAGCAGCCTGGGACGTGGTAGAAGAGTTGCAAGCCGAAGCAGCCCACCAACGGCAGGAAAAGCCCCAAACTTCCTTTGAGAAGTATTGCGACGAGAATCCGGAAGCAGCTGAATGCCGCCTTTACGACGATTGATACCGGCTGTAATGAATCGACAGTTGAAGGTTCTAGAATGAGCAAGTAGCAAAAATGCTGATCTGGCATTTAGCTACTTGTTTTTTGTGGCGATTATTTGGTCTCTCATGCAAACTCCTCCCTGGCTGGAATCCCTGGTCTGGACAGACTATCGGGTAGCTGTCCTGTTTTTGGTTATTCTGCCGCTGATTTTGTTGATTTGGGCATTTGTACAAACCGCTGAGGGAATTCAGCATCTGTTGGTGATCTACTGGCGAGTCGCCAGTTTGCTGGCAATTACCGTCTATCTCTTGATTGGGGCAATGCCCATCGCCTTTCTGACCGGCTGGCTGGCCCTGATTTTGATTCCTATTGCGCTCTGGTTTTGGCTGGATCTGAATGAAGAAATTGCAGAACAGCCGCCCAGTCCCCTGAAATTGGTCTTTTCCGCCTGGCGTTGGGCCGTTTCGGTCTTTTGCCTGATCGGGGCGATCGCTCAACTGCCAGTCTTGCGCTGTGCCCTGATGAACCAGTCCCAGGCTTTAAAGGAACCCTTCTGCCGCCTCTGGTTTGAGCCCCCCTGGGCCTTCCGAGAATATTTCCATGCCACTACCAAACCCTATTTCCTGGGTTTTCTAGCCATCATTGGCCTCATCTTCTACGTGTTTTACCTGGGCTATTTTCTGCTGATCCGCATGGGACGCCAGGGCCGCTCTGCAACAGGGCAATAGGATGATTGCCATGACCCATTCAGTGTCCCAGCAGATTTTGCGCCTGGAACGCTATACCGCCAAGCGGCCCCAGGAAGTGCTGCTAATCCTGGCACTGGTGGCAGGAGAGCAGGATCAGATCGCCATCTTTCGAGGGTTTTCCAGCTCTTTAATGCGCCCCACTGCCTTCGATCCGGACCATCCCATCCTGCCGGAGAATGCAGAGATCATCCAGATTGACCTGCTGCAAGCTCCCTATGATCCGGCCAATCCCCGCTATCTGCAGCAGGGATTAACCTGGGAAACGATCCAATCGCTGTTATCGGAAGTAGGGGTCTAGAGCACCGTCGGCGGGTTAAGTCCTCAAAAAATTAAAGCCAGGGGATTGGTTTCGCCAAATGCAGCAAGTTGGTATATAAGAGAACGGTTCCAATCTGTGTGGTTCCGCATTTTTAAAGATTTGGCTGGTCACCCTGTCGCCTACACCTAAGGGATATTCATCCTGAAATGCGACTGCTTGCCCTGCATTGCCAGCTTGTCCGGCCGGTCTAAGCCTGAGCAATGGCCGATTTGGCCCTATACTCTAGGTGAATTTTCTATGTTAGGCCGATATTGAATCGTAATATTCGGTTGAATTCAGTGTTATTCTCAGCGTCAGTGGTGTGTGAAGGGGTTCGTGTATGGTTTTATCTTCTGTCCTAACCCAACAGCTAAAGGTCAGTGACTCAGCAACCGGAGTTAGTCCCACAACCGGAGCTGACTCTGAATTATGTAAAAACAGTACAGCCGATAGTATGCTAGCGGATTCTAATGGGTTTTCCCAGGCTACTGGACTGAATTGGGGTAGTTTACCCCTACCGGATGCCCCCCTGTTTGGTACAGACGGCATTCGGGGCAAAGCCGGCGAGTTATTGACTGCACCATTAGCCTTGCAGGTCGGTTTTTGGGCCGGGCATGTATTGCGATCTGTAGCGGCCGCATCAGGTCCAGTCATCATTGGGCAGGATTCACGCAACTCCAGCAGTATGTTAGCCATGGCGCTCTCTGCTGGTCTGACTGCGGCCGGATTGGAGGTTTGGAATTTGGGTTTGTGTCCGACACCGGGGGTGGCCCATTTGACCCGCGCCTCTGTGGCGATCGGCGGCATTATGATCTCAGCCAGCCACAATCCACCCGAAGATAATGGCATCAAGTTTTTCGGCGCCGATGGCAGCAAGTTATCCCTGGCGCTCCAGGAGCAAATTGAGGCTGCCTTGCGGGGTAAGCTGCGCCAGATTGATTTGAAAGTGACCCGGCATGGGCAGCACCACTATCGCCCTGAACTGGTTCAGGACTATGTTGCAGCCGTCCAAGAACCCCTGCTCGCCATCAAGGGCCGCGCCTTGCCGTTAAACGGATTGCGGGTGGTTCTGGATTTGGCCTGGGGAGCAGCAGCCCATGTGGCTCCAGCCGCCTTTCAAGCCTTGGGTGCAGAGGTGATTTGTTTGCATGATCACCCGGATGGCGATCGCATCAATGTGAACTGTGGCTCTACCCATCTGGCCCTACTAAAGTCCGCAGTCAAAGCACACCAGGCCGATCTGGGCTTTGGCTTTGATGGAGATGCCGATCGGGTCCTGGCCGTAGACAATCAGGGACGCGTGGTGGATGGCGATTATATCCTCTACCTCTGGGGCAAGCATTTGCAGCAAAGGGGCCAACTTCCAGGCAACGTCATCGTGGCTACCGTCATGTCCAATCTGGGCTTTGAGCGAGCCTGGGAAGAACTGGGCGGTCGGTTAATCCGCGCTGCAGTTGGCGACCAGTATGTGCATGCGGAAATGGTCAAACTGGGGGCTGTGTTAGGGGGAGAACAATCTGGGCATATTCTCTGTCGTCACTTCGGAGTCACCGGAGATGGCCTGATGACCGCCTTGCATTTGTCCACCCTGATCCAGGATTCGGGACAGTCCCTGGCGGCACTGGTGGATCAAAGCTTTCAAACCTATCCCCAACTGCTGCGCAATGTTCGGGTTGAGAATCGAGACCGGCGGCTGAACTGGCAGGATTGTGAACCGCTGAAGCAAGCGATCGCGGCTGCCGAAGCGGCAATGGGCAACCAGGGACGGGTGCTGGTACGAGCCTCTGGAACTGAGCCCGTCATTCGGGTCATGGTGGAAGCAGCCACCGAAGAAATGGTGATTGACTGGACCAATCAGTTGGTTGCCATGGTTGAACAATACCTGGCTGATTAGAAACCGTTCGATCGGTTACTCAAGCTGGAATCGGTTACTCAAGCTGGATGAATGGGAACCCCAACCCACCTCATCTAGCTTTTGTCATAGCGCCTTACTCCAGCAACAGCCCTTTCCCACCCTGGCTTATCGGTGAAGCAGGGGCAGGAGCAGCGTGACAAAGTAGTAAACCAGGGGCGCTGTAAAGACATAGCTGTCAGCCCGGTCCAGAATTCCTCCATGGCCGGGAATTAGCTGGCCAGAATCTTTGACCCCAGCATCTCGTTTCATCATGGACTCGGTCAGATCGCCCAGCAGGCTGGCAATTCCCACCAAAACACCCAGTGCGGCTCCAGTCAAAGGCCAGCCCGGCCAGCCCAGATACCAGGAGCCAGCAATGGCAACAGCAATGCTGCCAGCCACCCCAAATAGAGCCCCTTCCACCGTTTTCTTGGGACTGATATCAGACAGTCGGGTGCGGCCAAAACACTTGCCAAAGGCATAGGCGCCAATATCAGCCGCCCAGATGCAACCAAAGGCAAGCAGGGTTGTTGTTAAGCCGATCGGCAGGCCCTGTAAATTCGACCAGTGGGTGGGAAAAAATCCTTGTAATGGTAAATTACTGGCGGCACTCTGGCCCAGGGACCGCAGCCGCACCCAGTAACTGGGCAGATAGCCACCATAGAACAGGCCCATGATGGAGGCAGAAATATCTGCGATCGTGGCGAATTTGGGTTGAAACAGCAGGTAAAAGCAAATAAAAGTCCCTGCCACCGGGAACACGGCATCAGCCAGCGTGGGGGACAGGTTCGAGATGATTAAGAGCGCCTGACTGACTGCCAGGGTGGTCTTGGCGGCTGGGGCGATCCCTTTTGCCCGGACCATCTGGAAATATTCCAATTGCCCCAGATAGACCAGGATGCCAAACCCAACTGTAAAATACCAGCCACCCAGAAGCACCATACCCAAAGCAATGGGAATGGCCACAACTGCACTCATAATACGGGTCCAGGGCATAGTTATCTGGCTGTTCGACCCAGCCCAGTCCTATGTAAAGGTTAGCCGAAGCTTAAGAAGGTTAAGAATCCTTGGAACACTTTAGCGAATTTGGTTGGATTTAGCTTGTATGCAAGGGCAAAAAATCACCCCCCATCCTCCAACTGAAGCTGGCGCAACAGGTTTAACCGGAACACCAGCTAAAGTCGTCTGTTGTCAGGTCTTCCAGCCCAGCTACGACATCTGATCCAATCCATTCATTCAGTCTAACTTTTCGCCACTGAGGAGAAAAATGGGGTCGATCGCAGCAAAGACCTGACTGAGCCCTCGCTTTTCTAACCGGTTCACGGCTGCCTGGACAATTTCGATATTGCGGACTTGCAGCTCGGCAAACCCTTCTGAGATCTGATATAAAGTTTCCAGGTTAGCTGCTGTTGCTACAATTCGCCCCTCAACCTGGAGATGTTTCCAGACTTCCTGCAGGATCGGTTTGATGGATTTGCCGCCTTCAATACAAACTCGCTGGGGTGGAGTCGCCAATTGGCCCAAACACTCCGGCGCACTGCCTTCAATCACCTGGACATTGGTCACCCCAAAGCGATCGCAATTGCGCCGAATCAGACTGGCCACGTCCTCATCTCGTTCAATCGCAAAGATCTGGCCCTTTGGACACAGCAGTCCCACTTCCACCGGAATAGTGCCAGTACCAGCGCCAATATCCCACAACACCGTATCTGGTTTCAGGCGCAAAGCCGAAATTAATAGCAGCCGAACTTCCCGCGGACTCATCGGAATTCCCGGCAGCCGTTCAAACAAATCATCCGTAATACCAGGAGTGACGTAAGGCCAGAGGGAGGAAGGCATACATGGGGAATGACAAGGGCAGACTCAACCATACCGCAATTTTCCCTTCTCCGGGCTACTTAGCGCTGGCCGTACAGCCAGCGGGTCACGCCCTCCGCTATCGCCGCTGCTAACCGCCGTTGATCCTGGGGATTGGTAATCCATTCGAACTCATCTGGATTGATCATGAATCCCAATTCCAACAGAACTGCTGGCGCAACCGTGGGTCGAGTCAGGGCCAGGTTATTCCAAAAGACCCCATAGGAAGGTCGGTTCAACGTCTGAACCAGATAGTTATGTAAGTAGACCGCCAGACTATGGGCCTGGGGATGATACCAGAAGGAACCAATCCCCTGAGTCCGCAGGGCATCGCCATTATCCGGCAGGGCATTGTAATGCAGACTGAGGGCAAGGGTCGGCCGGACCTGATTGATCTGATCGATCCGATCTTTGAGCGGCAAGTCCCTATCCTGGTCCCGAGTCAGGACGACGATAGCCCCCCGCTGGCTTAATTCGGCGCGCAACAGCTTGGCAATAGTCAACGCAACCGCCTTCTCCGGATATCCAGTCGGGCCAACTGCGCCGGTATCCTCCGGGCCGCCATGTCCCGGATCGAGCAGAATGGTGATGCCCTGGAGCGACGGGCGATCGCGAGATGTCAGGCGGGCTTTTGCCGATTCCAGCCGGCCTGCCAGAACAGGGGGATGGCGCAGGGCCAGCACCAGACTGGTGCCCTCGTACCGCACGGTATAGCCCCACTGCTGGGCGGTCTTCAGGTTAAACCGATATTGGATCTGGTCAGGTTGAACTTGTTGCCAGTCCAGACGGGCAATCAGGGGATCGTCATCCAGCTTGATGATATCGGTCTGGGCAGTGGTGTTGTAGAGGGTCAGGGTAAAGGAGCGATCGCCCTGCTGCACCGCGATCGGCACCGGCTCCTGCAAGGGAAAGACCACTTCCGTCCAGCCCGAAATCTGACGAGCTTTGATACTGCGAATGATCGACGTGGGCGGAACGGCAACCTGAGTCAGCCGTCCGTCTTTACGATTGATCCAGGCACCATAATCCAGCCGCAGCCAATCTCCCTGGCCACCCGTGATCAGGGCCCGGCTGCCTTTGGGCAGGGGAGTTAACCGGGAATAATCGGTGCTGGGGCCTGTCCGGGCCACACCAGCCTCTGCTGTCACTTCAACCACTTCCAGTTGGGCCGGATCCAGAATGCGAATCCGACCGGAAGCGGCCTGGCTTATCGTCTGGCCATCCAGGGTCAGTTGATAGGTGGGTTGTCCCAAATCACCCGGCTGGTTGGTTTGGAAACAACCTTGAAAGGATCCGGCAACTGTCGTCTGGGGTTGATTTTGCTGGGTCAAAACGGCCAGGTTGCTGGGCAGCGCTACCGTAGCAGATTGGGCCATGAGCGGAATGGTTCGGTCTGCCAGTTTGACTAAGACCGAGGCCCCAACTGGCGCGATCGCGGATAGACAGATGCGTTCATTGGGCTGGCGAGCTAGATTGACTGGCGGAAACAGGGAATCTTTGGCAAAAGCTACTCCTGTCGGTGCTTCTACCTGGTTCTGCAGTCGCTTAACGGTTAAACGCAGGGTCTGGTTCTGGTACTGGATCGTGAACTGATTTTCACCCACCTGCAAAGGAAAACTGGGCGCAAAGTGACCGGCCGCACTGCGTGCGATCGGCTGACCATTTACCTGAACCGTGCCAGTTGGTGGGGCTGAGCCAATCAGGAAAATCCGATCCGCTGTTGTTTCATGGTGGTTAGGCGGATATACAACGGTCAGCGGTTGTTGCGCCTGCAGGGGATGGGTCATGCTAGCCCAAGCAGCGATCGTCACAACTGGAGAAACCAGAGAAACAGCTAAACCCAATGACTTCATAGTGTTCCATCAATTCCGAACCATCCCAGCTCAGCCAACCCATGCCACCCCACCGAATCTGCCCCTGGGTTTAACAGGAGGAGCCGCATCAAGCAGCGCATGACCGTAGGACAGCAAGCAGGTATCAGGAGCCAGAATACCACTTTGGTCAAGGTGTCAGTCTGCCCCCAGCGTGACGGGTTCTGGCCCGGTAGTCTGACCAATCGGCCGGCTGGAGTTGCTCGTCCTGGACCGACTCTCCACCAGTTGCAGGGGTTTGCCGACCACGCCGGTCCTGCCAGAATCCAACGGCAGCAGGTTACTGCCGTCAGCTATCAGGACAACCGATCTGGCTGACTGTCCTGATTACTCTCGGCTTCAGCATTACCCTCGGCTATCTCGGAAAAGCGATTCAGATACAGGACCAAATCCTGGATCGTCGGCAGGGTTTCAGAATCCAATTGCTCGCTTAAATCAATGCCGAAGCATTCCCAAAAGTCATCACAAAGGGCCATTTGCCAGTCAAACCAGCAGACCAACGGGAACTGTAGGTCCTCAATCAGATGGTCAGTCGGACAAACTCGGGAAAAGTCCAGGCCTGAGTAATTGGAGAGGTGGGTATAGGCAAAATTGGCAACGGAAGAAGAGACGTCCAAGGGCTGCCAGTAGGTTTGAAACCATTGCTCAGCCGTAAGGCTGGTACGTTGGTTGAGCCACTGATTGACCTGATGTCTGACAGCTAGGTCAGGACCCAAATCAGCATAGGTTTGAAGACTTGACAAAATATTCCTGACTCTTCCCAACATTTGCTGAGAGACCCCACTGGGCGTATTTTCCACTTACCAGTATTCCCATCGCGTGGAGGAAACTGCAGAAATAGGGCAGATCTGGTCAAGTGCGAGTAGCGGTTAACTAAACTCCTGCGGAGTCGCTACGCGAACAGCGGTCAGGTTTCGGGTTTTGGGCTTTGGATTTTGGGAGTTTAGTCCTGCGCCCTTCCTGACACCGACATCTGACACCTAACACCTGCTGTCCTCCCCATCTCCCCATCTCCCTCACCTTTCCCATCTTCCCAACCATGCACCTATAGCAATCCTATTTGATTTGTGAATGCCTGGATGGTGAACGGGCTTTGTGAGAAGGATTTCCTGCGGAAACCTTTCACAATCCTGATCGGATCGCCATAACACCTCGCATCTGGTGCGTATTTTTCAGCAGACGGCTGACCTTAGGTGATCGAAACGGCGTTTTCTGTCGGCATCAGAAGAGTCAAAATCTCTTTGGCGGCGCGATCGCAAACACCGGGGGCGCCCAATGCC
>CAZBTL010000073.1:0-16652 GCA_964494755.1 uncultured bacterium
TCGCCTGCCGAAGTTGAGTGAGAATTACCTGCCGAAGTTGGTGAAATTTTGCAGCTTCTACTCAACGATAGATTTAGGAGGCTAGTATGAAGATTCTCACAATTGACCTGGGAAAATTCAACAGCGTGGCTTGTTTGTTCGATACCGAAACCAACCAAGCCGAGTACGAGACGATCACCACGCAATAAGTTGCCCTGGAAAACTTGCTACAACGAAAACAGCCCCAGAAGGTGGTGATTGAAACCTATACGAATAGCAATTGGGTGCATGACATTTACCGAGAGCCTAGCTACAAAATTTTGGTTGCCAATCCCAATCAAGAGGCATGGCAATGGCGCAACGTGAAGCGCAAAACAGACAAGGATGATGCGCTCAAACTCGCTAAACTCGCTGCACTCGAGCAAATCAGCCCTGTTTATGTTCCTGCCCCCCAAACTCGTCAGTACCGACGTTTAGTGAAATACCGCAAAACTCTGGTCTGGCGAATATGAGGCGACAATTAGATAGACCAAGTGACAATTACATTGACCACCCCAGACTTTCACATCAGAGATCACCTTCTGATTTGTAAACCGGATCAGATCGCGGGGTTGAGTTCAGCAATTGTGATCAACCGAAAGTTTTAAAGAAAAGACATTAGGAACTATCCCAACAGCAATTCAGACTTCCTAGTGCCAGTCGCAATCAACTTTTGTCAGTCAACCAGGTTTACCTCTTTGCTTGCCATTCTTACTGATGCCAGTTGAGTTACATTCAGGACAGTGAGCTTTTTTACTGCCTGTCCGACTTTTAACATCCTCTCAGACTTCATTGCCTCGCTCGTTACCCTGCACATTTTCTGCAGATGGACCTTTCTAGATTTTACCGAATTTAGACTTAGACCGTCACACTATTCCTATTTCCCTGAGTACCTTTTTGAGAGAGCCCAATTCCACCTGAATATCAGCTTTGGCATCCCAACTTTGTTGATAGTTTATATCGTTAGAGCCCTTACCTAAAATGTAATAGTAGTCCAAATCAACTAAATCGCTAATTTTCCAGAAGTAATGATGAACTAATTCCGGTGAAAAGATTTCAACAATCTTAGTCTTTGGGTTACAAAAAACAATGTTTGATAACCCAGAACCATGAGGCCCAATCACAACCTCTGCAGACGCCATGAGTAACGCTTGCTCAGATACTAGCAAATTTTCGAATGAAACGTTCTCGAAGCCATATTGACTGAGAAATTCAATCACTTCACCTTCGTTCAAAACTCGGCGATAAGATGCCTGTCCTCTTGATATGTATATACGTCGTCCTGCTCTAATCTGCTCAGTTCTGGGCAAAAAACTTGTTCTTAGAAAATCACAGATCCACTTAGGAATTTGGAGTGTCAACAGCGGGTTGGAAGGAACAATCAAATTCTCAGCTTCAATATGAATGAATTTATCACTCTCAATCAGTTGATTCTCAGTAATACCAAGTATCTGAAGAGTGTCTCTCTGATATGCCTTTTGACAACTACTAACTATGATTTTGTCGATGCGAGAAAGATCAAAACCGCCTCTACGAAGCAGTTCAAATCGCGGGAGCTGATGAAACATCCAGTGGTAGTATAGCCCAGCTGCATCTGTAGAGAGAACTGCAACTGTCCCACTTACCCTATGCAAAGGGACTAAACGCCAGTCGAGAAAAATCTGATGATCCACTCCGGTCTGAGCAATCTGATGATACTCAGATATATCTTTCAATAGCAGGTTATCTGGGGTAATAATCGCGCCATAGTGTCCCCAGACTCGCCCATTCGGAATAACAGTTACAAATGTAGGAAGTAATTGCTTTTTGAGTTCAGTCTTAAATTCATGACGCACGTCCGGATATATAGTCTTTGGTAGCTTTCTCGTAATTTCCGTTTCTGCATCAACTGCAATGAAAGTTGCATTCAAACCCAATTCTTGGCTGGCTTGTGATACCCATTCAGCCGTTGATAGACAGATTCCTACAGGCGGGAAAAGTTGCTTTGTCTCAATTTTAGCAAACTGACCAAATGGTAAATATCGAAGCAGTCTAGCCAAATAAATAGGCAGTCTGTAAAAAAGACTTCTTATCCAATAGAAGGCTGGTCTAATTAAGTCTTTGAGAGAATGAAGAAAATTTGCTCTTACTCTATAAAGGAAGATGCTGGTGTTCATAAATCATTTCAAAAAGATAAAGAATAATCTCAAAGATGTTTGAAATTTAAAAAGATAGATAAGGAAAAAGCTTAAAAGCAGAAAATCTTTTAGACTTGCTGTTAATTATTCAAAAACTGATCGCTATGATATTTACTTTTCCTAAGATTGTCAAGGAACTGGGCGCTTCGAACAAAAGATTTGTTTAACAACTTGAGCTACTCAGAGTCATCTAAACACTCAAGAACAATCAATTGACCATCTCACCCTCTAATCCCCCTCTTTTAGCCCCAAATTTGCTTTCAGATCGTAACTACTCAGCCTTAAAAGATAAGAGTGATTTCTGAGAGGATCAGTAGATCGAAAAGAATTTATTGCGCGACAAAGCCTGTGTTCGATCCCCCTTATTCTCCGACGTCAGGCCAGCCTGGAGAGAGTAGGGGCCCGAACCTCACAGTTTCCAGCATTTGGGAATTTAGGAGAAAAGAGTCGGCTGATGTATTGATGCCTTTCATGCAGCAATGGCTAAAAAAGGGGAGTCCTGAGGACTCCCCCACTTAAAATCCTCAAGTTGACATTGAGGTAGGTTATTTGATGGCAACCTTGGCGCCAGCTTCTTCCAGTTGTTTCTTGGCGTCTTCGGCATCGGCCTTGGCAACGCCTTCCTTGACTGCTTTGGGGGTTGCTTCTACCAGGTCCTTGGCTTCCTTGAGACCCAGACCCGTCAAAGTCCGCACAACTTTCAGTACAGCGATCTTCTTGTCGGCTGGAACCTCTTCCAGGACAACATCGAACTCGGTCTTTTCTTCTACTTCTTCAGCCACTGCAGCAGCGCCAGCGCCTGGAGCAGCCATCATCATCATCCCGCCAGCGGGAGCAGCGGCACTGACGCCAAAGGCTTCTTCAATCTGCTTCACTAACTCAGCGGCTTCCAGCAAGGAAAGGGTTTTCAGCTTTTCTAAAATTTCATCGGTTGCTGCGGACATGGATTAACTCCTAAGTACAAGTGGTAAACAATGAACAGTCAAAAATGGACTGGAATGAGGCGGTCAGCAGATAGTCCTTCATTTCCCTTAGGGGGTCAGGATAGGAACTTTGCCTGGCAATCTAACCCAGAAAATCCAAGTCACCGGGTTGAGAGCCCCTCGAGTACTTTGAACGGGTTGTAACCCTTCAAAATTACTAAGCAGCCTCTTTTTCCTTGTCGGCGATGGCCTGGACGGCACGAGCCAAAGAAGACGGCACCTGGTTGATACCGACAGCCAGCTTGGTAGCGACTCCATTGATGGCACCAGCAATCTGAGCCATCAGTTGTTCCTTAGACGGCAGGTTGGCGATCGCCTTGACATCGGCTTCCGACAATGCGCGCCCTTCCATCACGCCACCGCGGATTTCAGTCTTTTTGGTCGCCTTCTGGAATTCCTGATACGCCTTGAGCGCTCCGCCAATATCTTCCTTGACCAGCAAGAAAGCATTGGAATCGTTCAGAAATTGGTTCAGTGGTTCCCAGTTAGCGTCATCTTGCACCGCAATCCGCATCAGGGTATTCTTCGTGACCTTGCAGACAGCCCCTGACGGACGCAAGCGCTTCCGCAAATCGGTCATTTCAGCCACAGTCAGGCCCCGGTAGTTGATGATAAAGGCCATCTGAGACTGGCTCAGCGTGTCCTTCAACTCCGCCACAATGGACTGCTTATTTTCGAGCGTTCTACCCATTCGTTCTCACCTCCTTGATTTGGGAAATCACGCACAAACCCGAAGTCTGGCACCCAACAAAACCCCCCGGACAGTGACTGCCGGGGGGGACAAACCAGTTCAAGCAACGAATTCACACAGATGAAAGCGGGAATCGCTGGAAAACGGTTGCAAACCTCGGCAGGATATTAAGCTCAACGCACCTACTGTCTTTGGTTGTGCTATTCAGTTGGGAACTCAGATCAAACTCTTTTCCTCCAGGAATTCCTATGCCGCATCACCCAGCTTTAGCTCCCGCAGGGCGTTGATATCGACCTGGATGGAAGGGCCCATCGTGGAGGAAACATACACACTTCGCCAATAGCGGCCCTTGGCGCCCGATGGGCGGTTACGGTCGATCGTTTCTTGCAAAGCCTTCAGGTTGACCAGCAAATCCTCCGCTGTAAACCCAGCCTTGCCAAACATAACATGGACAATCCCAGTTCGATCTGCCCGGAACTCCAACTTACCAGCCTTAAATTCGGAAATTGCTTGCGGCAGGTCAAAAGTTACCGTACCGCCCTTGGGAGATGGCATTAAGCCGCGTGGACCCAGCAACTTACCTAACTTAGCAACCTGCGGCATCATATCCGGTGTAGCAATCAGCAAATCGAAGTCCATCCGACCTTTCTGGATTTCATCGATCAGTTCTTCAGAACCCACCACATCAGCTCCGGCATTGGCGGCCTCTGTTACTTTCTCACCTCGGGCAATTACTGCCACCCGAACGGTTTGTCCCGTTCCCTTGGGGAGGACCACCGTAGTCCTCAGTTGTTGATCCGTATATTTCGGATCAATCCCCAAACGGATATGGGCTTCAGCCGATTCCGGAAATTTTGCAGTAGCTGTTTCTTTCAGTAGTTCCAGTGCTTCCAAGGGTTGATAGGGACGATCCTCAACCTTTTTACTCAGTGCTTGCAGTCTTTTCGAGAGTTTTTTCATTGAATCATCTCCTGGGGTCATGGCGAGGGGTCATCCTCTCCCCCACTACGTGGACTAGTCTTTAACGGTTACACCCATGTTGCGGGCGGTTCCTTCCACAATATTCATCGCTGCCTCAACGTCATTGGCATTGAGGTCTGGCATTTTCGTTTGGGCAATTTCCCGTAGCTGGGCTCGGGTAATTGAACCCACTTTTTTGCGATTGGGTTCTCCTGATCCCCGGTCAATGCCTGCGGCCTTGGCAATCAGCTTAGAAGCTGGCGGGGTCTTAAGAATAAAGGTAAAACTCCGATCTTCGAAAACCGAGATTTCTACAGGAACTACCATACCCGCCTGATCGGCAGTCCTGGCGTTGTATTCCTTGCAGAACATCATGATATTAACCCCATGTTGACCCAGAGCCGGGCCGACAGGAGGGGCTGGGTTGGCTTTTCCGGCAGGAAGCGCCAACTTAATGATTGCAACGACCTTCTTTGCCATTTTTAGCTCTGCTTTTGTACCTGGTTAAACTCTAATTCCACTGGCGTATCCCGTCCGAAGATGGAAAGCAACGCTTTCAACTTGCTTCGTTCAGGACTGACTTCAATCACTTCACCCTCAAAGTCCTTAAAGGGACCAGAAAGGACCAGGATTTTATCACCAGCGGCCATGTCGATCTTGACAACGGGTTCTTGCTCCTGGGCTTGTTTGAAGATCCGTTCTACTTCCGCTGGACTGAGCGGCATGGGGGTGACGTGCCCCCGCCCTCGGCCATAGCGACGCTTTTGTTCCGCTCCGACAAAGTTGATGACGTTGGGGGTGTTTTTGACCACCTGCCAAGTCTCGTCATCCATTACCATGCGGATCAACACATAGCCTGGAAAGACTTTTTCATCCGCACTCTGACGGCTGCCGTCTTTCCGTAGCTTAACAGCAGGGGTTTGCGGGATCTCTACCTGAAGAATGCGGTTGGCCACATCCAGGGTTTGGGTGCGCTGTTCCAGATTGGCTTTGACCCGCTTTTCGCAGCCAGAAGCAACCTGAACCGCGTACCAACGAGCTTTACCCAGGAATTCTTCCTGAAGCTCACCTTCGCCAGGTTCTACCTGTACGACATCCGAAAATTCATCTGATGTGTAGGTCATCCAAACACCTGCTTTGCTGCCCAAGCAAAGAATTGATCGACTAAATAGATGAGGGTTGCAGACAGAATTACCATCAAAATGACGGAGAAGGATTCGCTGATTAACTGCTGGCGACTGGGCCAAACTACTTTGTCTAACTCTTCTTTGGTTTCCTGGAGAAAAGTGACAATATTGAATCCAGATGTCGTTTCTTGCGACTCCACTGCGTCCTTTTTAGCCACCAACCCAACCTCTCTTCTACACTCGACGGATGCAACCGCTCTGAAACGGCTAGTTCATCACTACTCAGCGCGCCCTGGAGGACTCGAACCCCCGACATCAGGTTTTGGAGACCTGCGTTCTACCAACTGAACTAAGGGCGCATGCGCTGAGATAGCGACTAACCACTTTCCTCAGTCTAACAGTTTGCCGACCCGGATCAACGCTCTACCTGTCTTGATTACAACCAGTTAGGAGATCGAAGCAAAGGTGCTACAGATCCCTGAAGTTGGCAACACCAAGGCGAATGTTGCGTTGTCCCTAAAGGGCCCGATCAAACCGCTGCTTGAGTCGAGTTGCTTTGCCCACGCGATCGCGCAGGTAGTAAAGCTTGGCCCGACGCACCTTACCGCGACGTAGAATTTTGATGCTTTCAATTCGGGGGGAATGAACCAGAAACACTCGTTCTACCCCGACCCCTTGAAAGATTCGACGAACGGTAATGCTTTGATTGGTGCCAGCTCCTCGCTTGGCAATTACCACACCCTCATAGGGCTGGGTTCGCTCTTTATTTCCTTCCTGAATAATGACGCCAACCTTGACGGTGTCGCCGACATGGATTTCAGGCAAATTCGTTTTCAGTTGTTCCGCTTCAATGGAGCGGATGATTTCCTGAGCGTGCATAGGTCTGGCAAAAACTCACAGTCTTTAACTATAGCTTGAGGATTGCCAAAAAGTCTAGACATTGAAATCTTCTCTGACCAAACCGACGGCAGTAGCCCACCGCTTAACCCTTAAATCCTGATTAATTCTGGCTGGAAATGCCCCTGGAGAGGATTGAATCTTTAGCTATGGGTTGTTTAGTATCAAGCGGTTTAAGGATATTCACTTTAAGGATATTCAAAGGATATTGACTTGATGACCCTTTAGGAGGGTAAAAGCCTTGATGCCATTCAATGGGGGGTTCGCTGGTTTGGGGCTGAGTCTCCTGCAATTAGCACCGATGGGGCCTTTGGCCCTGCATATTCCGGATGGGTTCCTCAGCCTGCCGGTGAGTCTGTTGACCTGGTTTTTGGCGATCGCTCTGATTGCCATGTCAATTCAACGGGTACAAAAGGAGTATCAAGAACGGGCGGTGCCCTTGATGGGGGTTTGTGCCGCCTTTATCTTTGCAGCTCAGATGATCAACTTTCCGATTCCTGGCGGCACCTCTGGCCACCTGCTGGGTGGCACTCTGGCCGGAGTTTTGCTGGGTCCCTGGGCGGGGTCTTTGGTGATGACGGTGGTGTTTATTGTGCAGGCTGTTCTGTTTCAGGATGGCGGCCTCACTGTGCTGGGCGCCAACGTAGTCAACATGGGCTTAATTGGCACCTTCGGCGGTTATTACCTTTATGCGGCTATTCGGCGGGCGTTGGGATGGAACACTTGGCGGGGCGTTAGTGTTGGAACTGCGGTGGCTGCCTGGGTGAGCGTCATGCTGGCGGCTTTTGCCTGCTCCCTCCAACTAGCCCTTTCTAACACCGTACCGTTGCAGGTGGCCTTGCCAGCCATGATGTTCTGGCACGTCATGATTGCTGTGGGCGAAGCCATGATCACCGTGGTGGCGGTCAGTTTTGTCTGGCGCAGCCGTCCCGAGTTGCTTTATCAGCCGCCGAGGATGGTTAAGCGACCGTCTCCCCTGCCGCTGCCTTAGATCCTGTTGGAACCTTTCTCAAGTCTGGCTGACCCACTTTAATTGGTGTTTTAGGATTTTTCATCTTAAATGACTCGTCCCTCTGATTCCAACCATCACTCTGCTCCCAGCAATCGCACGATTGTTCTGGCTGGTCTCGGTTTGTCGCTGTTAGTTGCTGTTTTGCTCTCGCCGTTTGCTAGTCCGGCCCCGGATGGGCTGGACCGGGTTTCCCAAGATCATCAGTTTGATAAAAAGGCGTTAGAGGAAACACCGGCCCAACGGCTACCCTTTCACGCTCTGTTTGATGAATATGCGGCTAGGGGGGTGCCAGAAACAATTGCAACCCCCATTGCTGGTCTGGTAGGGACTTTAATCACCTTTGGGCTGGCCTGGGGCGCGGGTAAGCTTCTCCTGCGCTCTTCGCGATCGCCCTCAGAGGATAACTAGGAAACTTAAGCAGGATTAACCCGACCGCTGGCCGCTGCAAGCCGACTCTTTTTTCTACCCTAAATTTTGTCCATCGAGTTGCACGGGTGAACTCGCTCGCAGAGGCAAGAATACATGGTGCTGCTGCACATTGGTGGGTTTCATCTAGACATTGACAGTCAACGGGAGACTGCCTGGCATGGGTTGGCTCCTCGGACCCGAGTCCTCTGTGCCGGGCTGTTGGTGTTTGCGATCGCCCTGACACCTAATGGACGGTGGACAGCCTGGGCCATTTATGGCATGGGTGTGGGTTTGGTCGCGTTGCTGAGCCAGGTTACTCTACCCGTTTTGTTGAAGCGCGTGGCGGTGGAATTTGTCTTTCTCAGTTTGGTGCTGCTGGGAACTCTGTTCCGCGATGGCCAGGATGTCGTTTGGCAATGGGGCTGGCTGCGGATTACCTCAGAGGGGCTGACAGTTCTGGGCAGTGTGGCGCTGAAGGCCATGCTGTCCTTGCTAATGATGAACATTCTGGTGTTGACTACCTCGGTCCCGGCCTTGTTGCATGCGCTGACGGAATTGAGGATGCCGCCCCTATTGGTTGCCATCCTGGCCTCCATGTACCGTTATCTCAACGTCCTGATTGACGAATTCCAGGCCATGCGGCGGGCGGCCCTGTCCCGTAATTTGATGGCTAACCGGCACTGGCAGCGACTGGTGATTGGTCACATGATTGGTGCGTTGTTCATTCGCACCTACGACCGGGGAGAGCGCATCTACTGGGCCATGCTGTCTCGGGGCTATGCCGGGCTGCCACCAGTCAACTCTCTGCCAACAACAGGCAAACAGGATCGGCTAGCGCTAGTATGTGTTCTGTTTCTGGCATTGCTGGGCCAAATCATCTATGTTTGGGATTTGAGAGGTGGATAAAGGCATTCAACCGTGCATCACAATCCGATCAATATCCAGGCTTTGCACTACACCTATCCTGATGGCACTGTGGCCTTGCGGGGAATTGATCTGTCGATCGCCGCAACGGAACGGGTGGCTCTGGTGGGCGCCAACGGCTCTGGCAAATCAACTTTGCTACTGCATTTCAATGGCTTACTGACACCCCAGCAGGGAGAGGTGGTGGTTGGCAGACTGCCGATTTCCCCCGCTAACTTAAAGGCCATCCGCAATTTTGTCGGTCTGGTGTTTCAGAATCCAGACGACCAGTTATTCATGCCCACGGTCTGGGAAGACGTCACTTTTGGCCCGATGAATCAGGGTTTACGGGGAGAGTCGCTGACGGAACGGGCGGTTCTGGCCCTGCAGGCCGTGGGGCTGGACCCCAAGCACTACGGTCCCCGCAATGCGGCCAATCTGTCTGGGGGGGAAAAGAAGCGGGTGGCGATCGCCGGGGTGCTGGCCATGCAACCGCAGGTGCTGGTGCTGGATGAACCCTCTGCCCAACTGGATCCGAGATCGCGGCGGCAGTTGATTCACCTGTTGCAGCAGTTACCCCTGACCCAACTGATTGCCACCCATGACCTGGACCTGGCCCTGGAACTGTGTGACCGCACCGTCGTCATGAGCCAGGGCCAGAAAGTGTGGGATGGCCAGACCGAAGCGGTCTTGAGCAATTCTGACTTTTTGCACCAGCACTGCCTGGAACCCCCCCTTAGCTATAGTCGCCCCTATTGTCTGCTGGAGCATGCTCCGGCGGCCTGAA
This sequence comes from uncultured bacterium, assembly GCA_964494755.1. Classification (GTDB taxonomy): domain Bacteria; phylum Cyanobacteriota; class Cyanobacteriia; order Leptolyngbyales; family Leptolyngbyaceae; genus CAZBTL01. The sequence goes on from CAZBTL010000073.1 coordinate 9,964, forward strand.
GCCACAGAACCAGCCAACCTGATTTAGAGTAAAGTGAAGCCTCTTCACCTGCGATCGCTCCGTTAGTCCCAAGACATTCGTCCCAAGACATTCGTCCCAAGATTCTTGTTCGCCCGAAGTTGCCCTATGTTCCGACTTAAGTCTTTTCGTTCCTGGCAGTGGGTTAGTCTCCTGCTCAGTGTTTGTTTGGCGGTGGTGGCAAGCGGCAACCTGCCAGCCAATTCGCTGCCGTCCCAAATAAAGCCGGGGGCTGTTACCGCTGAGACAACGCCTTCCCTGATCGCCAAATCGGTGAGTCAGTCCCCAGTCGAGCCAGAAACGACTGCCCAAAAGGTGGTTTTGGACAACGGTTTGACGGTTTTGCTTAAGCCCGTCAAGACCGCCCCAGTGGTCAGTGTCCAGGTTTGGTATCGGGTCGGGTCACGGAACGAGGCGCCGGGCGTGAATGGCATTGCCCACCAGCTAGAACATCTGATGTTCAAAGGCACCAAGGATCGGCCCATCCAATTCGGCCGCTTTTTCAGCGCTCTGGGCAGTGATTCCAATGCCTTCACCAGCTATGACATGACGGCCTATTTTGGTACGGTCGAACGGGACAAATTGGAAGCATTGCTTGTCCTGGAAGCTGATCGCATGCAGAATGCGCTGATCAATGAAAAAGAGCTGGATAGTGAAAAGCGCGTGGTGATCTCTGAGCTGCAGGGTTATGAAAACGATCCGTCCTATCGGCTGGGACGGGCCGTGATGCGGGCCGCTTTTCCCACCAGTGCCTATGGGTTGCCGGTTGGTGGCACAAAAGCCGATGTGGAAAAATTCACCGTCGATCAGGTGCGGCAATACTATCGCACCTTCTATCGCCCGGATAACGCCACCCTGGTGATTGTGGGCGATATCGATCCGGCAGTGGTCCTGGGTCAGGTGAAGTCCAGCTTTGGCGCCATTGCCAATCCGCCCCTGCCCTTGCCAACTCCGACAGCCACCAGCCCCGCTGCTAGCCCCGCCCCATCCGCTGCGCCGAAATCTCCCATCATTCTGCGGGAACCAGGCAGTGCTGCTTTGCTGAATGCCATCTATCCCCTGCCGAATATCCGGCATCCGGATGTGGCGGCCTTAAGCGTCATGGACTACATTCTCAGCAGTGGCCGTAGTTCCCGTCTGAATCAGGCTTTGGTGGAGTCAGGTCTGGCTAGTGATGCCAGCGGTTATGCAGCCAATTTGATTGGCGGTGGTTGGTATGAGGTTTCGGTGACAGCGGTGCCGGGAAAAGAACTGCAACAGATTGATCGGGTGCTGCAACAGGCGATCGCCGATCTGCGAGAAAAGGGCGTCACCCCAGCGGAACTGGATCGAGCCAAGGCCCAGTTTCGAGCCAACACGATCCTGAATAACCGCACGATCACGAACCAGGCTATGCAACTGGGCAATGATCAGGTTTCCACCGGCAACTACCGTTTTACCGACCAGTTCCTGCAGGCAGTTCAGCAGGTTACTGCAGCGGATGTGCAACGGGTGGCCCGGACCTATTTAGCGGATGCCAAGCGGACTGTTGGGTTCTTTGAACCCAGCCAACCCGACGGTCAACCAGCGACGAGCGGGCGGGCAGGCCAAACCACTGAACACCTGGGGCGCGTCGGCACACCGATTGACCCAGCCGAGGTGGCCAAATATCTTCCCCCCATCCCGCCTGGTCGGACTCAAAGTAATTTGCCCCTACCGGACAAGCTGACCCTGGCCAATGGCTTGCAGGTGTTGTTGCTGCCAGACCCCAGTACGCCCACCGTCACACTCAGCGGCCATATCCAGGCTGGTTCCGTCTTTGACCGGCCAGAAACGGCTGGTTTGGCTAGTTTGACCGCTGGCAACTTACTCAATGGCACCCGCCAACGGGACTATCTGGCGATCGCCAATACCCTGGCTGATCGGGGGGCGGATCTGAACTTTGCCGCCCGTCGCGAAGGGGTGGACATCGGTGGGTCGGCCCTGTCGGAAGACTTACCCACCCTGATTCAGGTGCTGGCCGACGTGCTGAAAAATGCTCAGTTCCCGACGGATCAGTTGGAGTTAACCCGCCAACAAGCCCTGACCCAACTCAAAGAAGATCTGGACAGTCCCTCGCCCCTAGGCCGTCGTGTGTTCCAGCAAACGGTATATCCGGCCAATCACCCCTTCCACACGTTTCCGACCGAGGCCAGTTTGAAGGGCATTACTCGCCAGGATGTGGTGCAGTTCTACCGCCAGCACTATCATCCCGATGCTACGATTCTGGCTCTGGTGGGCAATTTCGATGCCGGTCAGGTGCGCCGCCTGATCAATCGGGAACTGGGAGACTGGGAAGATCGCTCGGATGACCCGAAAGTAACCGTCCCAACCGTTCCCTTGCCGCCCACGATCGAGCGTCGCAACCCTACCCTACCTGGCAAGACACAATCCATCACCTACATCGGCTACAACGGCATCGATCGCCGGGATCCGCGCTTTTATGCGGTTATGGTCTTAAACCAGATCCTGGGTGGCGATACTCTTTCCAGCCGCTTGGGCAGCGAGATTCGCGATCGCCAGGGATTGACCTATGGCATCTACAGTTACTTTGTTGCTGGTGTCTATTCGGGGCCCTTCCTGATTGTCATGCAGACGGCTCCTGAAGATGCCCAACGGGCCATTGACAGCACCCTGAAACTCTTGCAGCAACTGCGTCAAACCGGCGTCACAGCCAGCGAAGTGGAAGCCGCGAAGCGATCGCTGATCAGCAGTTACTCCGTGGAGCAGGCCGATCCTGACAACCTGGCCGGCAATATTACGTTGAATGCGGTGTATGGGCTAGGCCGGGAAGAACTGCGTCAGTATCCGGAACAACTGCGGGCAGTGACCTTAGAACAGGTCAATCAGGCCATTCAATCGTTGCTGCACCCAGATCGGGTGGTGATTGTGACGGCTGGGCCACCCACAGCCAGTTCTCAAAAGTGAGGCGTTCCGATGTAGGGTGAAAAGTAATATAGCGATCCAATCAGGATTGTGAAAGGTTGCCGCAGGAAATGCTTCTCACAAAGCCCGTTCACCATCCAGGCATTCACAAATCAAATTAGGATTGCTATAGGACATATTTCAGTGGGGATCGCTTATGGAGCCACTATTGCAGTGGATAGGGTCCGTTCAACGCTTGATGGCTAAACTTGTGTGTTCCTTTTGGGCTGGCGGCCTGTTGGTGGTTGTCTGTTTTCTGGCAGCAGGTTTTCTGAGTCGTGAAACCGCCCTGGCGGCTCCGTTTAGTCGGACTGATCCCGCTAAACAACCGGCGATTGAAGTCAAGGTCAGCTTGGGAACCGAGACGGGTGAGCTGAAATTTGTGCCGGATCAGCTCAAATTCACCGCTGGCAAGCGCTACAAGCTGCTGTTGAGCAATCCCAGTTCCGTCAAACACTATTTCACGGCCAAGGACTTCGCTGATAACATCTGGAGCCAGAAAGTGGATGCGGGCAATGTGGAAATCAAGGGCGCAATTCACGAACTGGAACTGCGACCCGGCACCCAGGCGGATTGGGTGTTTGTGCCAATGAAATCGGGTACCTACGAGTTGCACTGTTCCGTTCCGGGCCATGCCGCCGCTGGCATGGTCGGCAGCCTGGTCATTAGTCCCTGATTCCACTTGGCCCTGGAAAATCCGCTGGCATGGCGCTGGCAAATTAAGGTACTTTAAAAAAAGTAAAAATTCTTAGTTCTGTCTAGTGCAGCGTCAACTCTAGAAATTAGGGTTTGTAGTCAGCGCTTCAGCGCTAAAGCGCCGACTACGAGCCAATGGGTTCACCTTAAAATTAGGGTTTGACAGAACACTAGCCCTTCATCCTCATCTTCCTGTTGACAATTCTGGACAGAGCAACCTTTCTGACTTGTCCATCCGATAAACTTTTTCAAGTAGGACCTCACAGCCACATGAATCTCCTCAGCCAGATCCTTCAACCGTCTGCTCTGCCTGCTCCCAAAAAACAGCGCCAGGGAGTCGAAATCAAGTCTTCCCGCGAGATTGAGATTATGCGGCAGGCCTCTCGGATTGTGGCAACCGTGCTGAAAGAAATTTCTGAGTTGGTGGAACCGGGCATGACGACCGCGGATCTGGATGCCCATGCTGAAAAGCGAATCCGGGAAATGGGCGCCACACCTAGCTTTAAGGGCTATCACGGCTTTCCGGCTTCCATCTGTTCCTGCCTGAACCAGGAAGTGGTGCATGGCATCCCTAGCCGCAAAAAAGTGATTCGGGAAGGGGATGTGCTGAAAGTCGATACGGGTGCCTACTATGAAGGCTTTCATGGTGATTCCTGCATTACCATTGCCGTTGGCGAAGTCAAGCCGTCAGCCCAGCGGCTGATTGAAGTGGCCGAGGGGGCTCTCTATAAAGGGATTGAGCAAGTGAAGGCGGGTGCCTTTCTGTTGGATCTGGCCGGTGCCATTCAGGATTATGTCGAAGCCAATGGCTTTGTTGTGGTAGAAGACTTTACGGGGCACGGCGTGGGACGCAATCTGCATGAAGAGCCCTCCGTCTTTAACTTCCGCACTCACCAGATGCCCAATGTCAAATTGCGGGCAGGCATGACCCTGGCGATCGAACCGATTGTCAATGCTGGGTCAAAACATACCCGCACCCTCAGCGATCGCTGGACGGCAGTGACGGTAGACAATGCCCTCTCGGCCCAGTTTGAACACACGGTTCTGGTAACGGAAACGGGGTATGAGATCCTGACTGATCGCACGGGGCTGTGAGGGGAGTAGGGAGTAGGGAATAGAGCAATGGGTGGAGGAGTTCAGGGCTGACCGCTGTACGCGAAGCGACTCCACAGGAGTTAGGCTGACCGCTGATGGCCAATTTCTATTTCTGTACCAGCAGGGATTTCTGTTGGTCTGCTTCGCAGGTTGCCAGCATGCGGCGATCGTTGCTGGAAATGGTGGGCAAGCGGTGGTACCCGACCAACTCGGCGATCGCAGCTTGAGGTTGATTGGCAGCAACCCTTGCTGTTTGGTTCAGGGCAATTGAGTAGGGATAGCTTTTTTGCTCATAGCTTTCGACCACCGTCAGATCGAGTTTGGCGGTTTCCACCTGTCCCTGGAAGCAGTCGAAGGAGGAAGCGGGCATGTAAAAGACTCCTACCACCTGACGTTGATTGACCTTCAGCACCAGGTAGGCAGAACCGATCTGGTTGGCTTTGGCAGATTGGCCGTAGAGATATACGCCATCGGGTAAGGGAGACGGTTGGGCCGTCGCGGTTAAAGTACTGGTGGCTAGGGGCGATGTCGCGGTTGGCGCTTCCTGACTCCGACCCGGTAGACTGGCAACGGTTAAATTGATGGCCAGAGTCAGCAGGGCTCCGGTCAGCAAGGTTTCCATATAGCGGGGGGTGGCTTCTGGCAGAGGGTTGATGGCGTAGCGGCGCAGTAGGCTAGACATTGGTTTCTCACTCCTGGGGGTTGATGTTTCTCACTATCGCCCGTTTCCCTGGGCTGACTGGTGATGCAAGGAAACGGAGACAGGTGATTGTTGATGGCCGGTGATGTGATCGAAGACACAATGGTGCGAACCGGCTGAAAAGCAGTATGGTGTGAGGGTGAAAATTGCCTCTCCCATCCGGTTCTGTCAGTCGCCCTGGCCTAGTTATCGGGCTTTGACCAGGCAGAATCCGTTTCAAGACCCAACGGTTTAGGATATGGTTCGACGACTTTTTTTTGCGATCGCCCTGTTGCTCCTACCAGGGTGTGTTGTTGTCCGGGATGGCCAACCCACCTTCAATCCCTGGCCTGCGTCTCCCGTTGATCCGCTGATGCTGTGTCGGAACCAGGTGATGCTGGAGTTTCAAACAGTGCCATTGGCGGATATCACGGTCAATCCAGCGCCCAATGACGCCCGCGGCAATGCGATCGTCAACTGGCGAACCCGCGGTGGAGCATCGGGGTTTTGTCGAATTAGTCCCAGGGGACAACTGGTGGGGTTTGTGGTGGAAGGCATGGGCCAGTCTGGTGGGCTGCCAACCCCTGTCCCTTCGCCTTCACCCTCGCCCATTCCCTCCCAGATCACGACGACCCAGCTAAACCGTTGCAAGAGCCGGGTCAGTTCAGAGTTTGCGGGCCTATCGTTGTCGGCTATTTCTGTTTTTCCAGTCGCTCCCGATAGCGCTGGCAATGCGGTGATTAACTGGGGCACCCAGACGGGGGCAACGGGCCTCTGCCGAGTCGATGCCACCAATCGGGTGGTTGAATTTCGAGTCCAGCAATGGGGCAAGCCACCGACGCCAGTTCCCCCGCCAAGCCCACCGCCACCGCCCCAGGTTGAGCGTTCCTGCACCGGTATGTTAAATAATCTCGACTTTGTGGTGATCTATGACAGTCGCCGCCAGGCCTTTACCCGGGTCGATTTTTGGCGACAGGGAACGAATCAGTTGGTTGGGCAGGCCTTGCTGAACTATGACGGTCAGGACAACAATGGTCAGGATATTTTTCGGGGCAGTGTCGGTGGTATGGCGGATGTGGCAGTTGTCAACCTATCGCGCAATCAGGTCTATCCTGGATCTCAAGTTTCGGTGAAATATGATGCTGCCTGGGGCAGAGGAACTTGTCGGTGATAAAAAGAAATCTGCTATCATGGTGTCTTGTCACCTGGAGAGGTGGCTGAGTGGTTGAAAGCGGCAGATTGCTAATCTGTTGTACGA
>CAZBTL010000074.1:0-16650 GCA_964494755.1 uncultured bacterium
ATTCCTCTTCATCCTCCAGAGATTGATCGAGTTGTTTCAGATGAATATGCTTTCGGCCTAAGGTAATTTCAAATTCATCCCCCTGCTTAAGAGCCATCTGCTTCGTATAGGCCGCCCCAATCAGCAGATTGCCATTCGCCTGCACCGTAATCCGATAACTGGCGCTACGGCCACCTCGGCCATTGGCGGCAGGTCTGCCATCTAATTCAATGCCCTCTGCATCAATTAAGGCATTGAGAAACTTCATCATATTGACTCGCTCTACACCATTCTTTGTAACAGTGTAATAACCACATTCCCTAGCCTTTTCCTCCTTACTGAGGTGCTCTAAGTCCTTAACCTTTTTCAGTAGCGCCTCCCCTGTGAGTGGCTCAGGCTTTTTACGTTTATTCATTAACTTAGTGGGAAATTCTTCAAGATGGATTCAACTTTTGCTGACGCGAAGCAGAAGCTTTAATCAAATATTCAGCTCAGCTTCTTCGATCATACTACATCGATCTCCCCTTCCATTTCATCCCCTAACTGATAATTTCTTTGACAGCTATCTCCTTACATTGCTCTTTTATCAACTAATCGCAACATTTAGGCTTCAGACATTGCTAGATAGCTTCTGCAAGCCATCTGCATCACTGTTGTGGAAGGAAAGGATTCTCTCTGAGCACAATCAGTTCCCTATCAATGCCAGGGGTTGCAAGAAGAGGGCTAGTTGCCCGACAAAAGAACGGAGACATCGGAGGATACGTAACTGAGTCAGGAGAAAAAAGCTTTTCCTGACGGCTTTACGGGTATTGAACAACTCCTAAAATGGCAGTGGTCTATAATTCTCTTTATCGGAGTGATTTTGAGCTGGGAAAAGGCCTGACCGCGCAAGAAGCATCAAGCTCGAACATCCATTAATTTACCCAACTGACTGATAAAATGCCCAATTCGTTGTGATCGGTTGTGGTTATGAACGCAGATTTCCACTGTTGTATTCTCTGCTTTTTCAATGGGCACAGGCAACAGGAACAGGCTATTTGCGTCAGCCAATCCCGACTGGCGGTTATAAAACCCAACGCTGTCCAACAATCATCAGCGTTTAAGACTACTGGGGCGATTTGTAGAGACGATCGCTAGCTGCATTACTCCAACCAACTGAAGATATTGTCCTTCCAATGCCAGACTTGCTATGACAGAGAGAGTAGGGTCAAGGTTATCACTCACTAAGGTTATCACTCACTACAGAGATGAACAAAGTTGAATTGCGGCGGTCTCTACTAAAACAACGCCGACAAATGGCTCCAGAACGATGGCGCCAAAGCAGCGATCGCTTGTGTGGCAATCTGGCAGCCGCGGAGCTATTTCAACAGGCCCGCACTATTCTGGCTTACTTCAGTATTCGCCAAGAACCGGATTTGAGTCCCCTATTCACCCATGCAACCCTGTCTTCATTAAAGACCTGGGGCTTTCCCCGCTGTGTCTCAGACTCTCTTTCCTGGCATTCCTGGTCTCCGGCCGATCCATTGCCTCTCCAGACTGGCAACCTGGGCATTCCAGAACCCCATCCAGAGGCGTCCCAATTGCATGCAGATGAGGTGGACTTGATCCTGGTTCCAGCAGTAGCCTGCGATCGCCGAGGATACCGACTAGGCTACGGGGGCGGATTTTACGATCGCTTGCTCAGTGCGCCGGAGTGGAGAACGGTGCCAACCTTGGGCATCGTGTTTGAGTTTGCCCATCTAACAGCACTGCCCGCAGACAGTTGGGATCAGCCCCTGGATGGCGTCTGCACAGAAGTCGGCTTTTCCTCGATCGAATCCAAAAACAAGATGGAGGCGGATACTCCACCTCCATTGATACTTTCTTCCTCGATACTGTCTGACCCAGAAACCAACTGAGGAATTAATCACCCTAGATGACCGGGGACAGGTCTAACTGGAAACCATTAGGCTGGCAACAGCCCAATCGAACCCAGAATCAGGTGCAAAAACCAGTTGACGATGCTGAGCGCGATCGCACCGAAAATAGCGCTCCAGAGACCGTAACGCAAGCGGAACCCCTGCACCAACCAGGCCGCCAGACCAAACACAATAACGCTGCCAATCAAGGGAATCAGCCCCAAACTGATGACCGCCGTAGTGGCCTTAAACCAGCCTGGAAACAAATACCAAAGACCATTAAAGGCTCCAATAATGGCACCCCCGATCAGTGCTGGAACCACACCATCAATGTCAATCCCAAGGGGGGGGATCTTGGACAGAATAAACAGACAGATGGCAATTAAAATTACGCTAATAAGAAAACCAATCACGTTTGCATCTCCTTTGAGTTCGATTTTTGATCAACAAATTTTTCAATCAGTCCCAACACTCCAGTTTCAAGCATTACGGGTATGAAGATAAGCTTGTTAGCCAGGGATAAATCGGCTTTCAGCACTGAACTAGCAAACGATCAGTGTCAGACAGGCCAATAAACCTCCAAGTAAATAAAATAAACCAACAATGCGAGTTTCTGACCAACCATCCAAAACTAAATGGTTGTGGAAAGGCGACATCAGAAAAAACCGCTTGCCAATTCCATCGGCTCCTTTGGTGGCTTTGTAGTAACCAACCTGAATAATCACAGACAACGTTTCTACCAGAAACAAGCCACCCAATAGCAATAGGGCAAACAGATGATTACTGAGCAGGGCAACCGCTGCCAGAGCGCCACCCAGGGCCAGAGACCCCGTATCTCCCATAAATACTCGGGCTGGGTTGCGATTATGCACCAAAAAGCCCAGACAACCGCCGCTCAGACAGGCGCAAAATAACATCAGCTCCGGATGGGTGGGCGCGACCAAGGCCGCCATTCCCATTAGGGCAATCGCCGCTGTGCCGCCGGCCAGCCCATCCAATCCATCGGTTAAATTAGTGGCATTACTTTCAGCCACCAGGGTGAACCCTGCCAGCAGCCAAAACAGAAAGCCCAACGGTAGGGATAACCCAAGCGGTAAGTCGATCGTCGTCAGATCAGCCGGTTGACTAACCAGCAGCCACAAGCAAAATAGGACCGCGAAGGTAATTTGAAGCGCCAACTTCGTGCGAGGGGAAATTCCCTTATTAGACTTGTGGCGAATGATTTGCCAGTCATCCAACCAACCAATTGCGCCATATCCCAGCGTCAGAGCTGACACAGCCACCACGCTGGGCGAGAAACCAGACCAGAACAGCGCAATCAAAACCGCAACGGGCACAAAGAAAATGCCCCCCATGGTTGGGGTGCCAGCTTTCTTAAGGTGGGACTGCGGCCCATCCTCCCGGATCACCTGACCAGCTTTGAGCGCTCGCAATAAAGGAACAACCCAGAAACCAAGGCCAGCCGTCGCTAGAGCAGACACCAGAAAGGGCAAGGTCAGGCTCAGTTCCTGACTGATCGATCGTCCGGCTGACGTATCCAACAAAAAAGCAGCACAACTTAACCCCACAGCCAGGACGAAGAACAGTGCTGTCCCGGAAAGGTTTAAGGTTCGACTGGGAAACAGTTTGGCGTCCACAAGCTTCTCAACTCACTCCACACAGTACGCCCCCGCCAAATCAGCGAAGAGCAAGAAACAATCACCACCAGTTCTGCCAAACATGAGACTGTTAATATTGACAGAAGTTTAGAGCAACCAGTGGTTGAATCACCAGGATTAATCTGAAACTCTAGTCTTCCAGAGCCAGATCATCATCATCATCGTCCAGATCAAAGGAATCGTCGTTCCCCATTAATTCGCTAATTTCCTCTTCATCTTCCAGATAATCAAATTCAGCATTATCCCGAGCCAGTAGGCGACCCGTTCTCTCCAGCCAATCTAAAATTGATGATTCCTGCTTGGCGGGTATCACGGCTGCCCGACGGTTACGGGATTCTTCGCGAAGGGAAGGATTGTAAACCATAAAATTTGCAGTTTCAGATAAGCGTTAGATCTATATCTTAAGGACTATGGCTCCAAATCTATAGCCCTAATGGAGAAACACCCAGAGTTTATCACCAGATCCGGAATCTGCAAGATTATTTTAACAAGCAAGGGGTGTTTTCTACGTTCCAGTGAAAATTCGCAGCGATGACAGGGGGAATCAAAATGATCGGCAAAGCCGCACTATTAGAAGCGATCGCGGGCAAAAACCGGGGGCTTTTGGCCACGGCAGTGGAAAAACAGGCCATTTTAGCGGCGATCGCCCGCCTGGAAGAGACCAATCCAACACCGCGTCCCACCGAAGCACTGGATTTGCTAACAGGGAACTGGCAGTTGCTCTACACTACCAGTCAGGAATTGTTGGGAATCGACCGCTTTCCCCTGCTGAAGCTAGGACAGATCTATCAATGTGTGCGGGGCCAGGAAGGGATGATTTACAACCTGGCTGAAACCTATGGTCTCCCCTTTTTAGAAGGTTTAGTCAGTGTGATTGCCCGGTTTTCGCCCATCTCAGAACGACGGGTGCAGGTGAAATTCGAACGGGCCATTTTTGGCCTGCAGCGCCCGATGGGCTATCAATCGCCCGATGGATTTATCCAGGCAGTTGAGTCCGGGCGCAAATTTGTCGCGGTTGACTTCAGTATTAAGGAGCGAGATCGGCAAGGATGGCTGGATATTACCTATCTGGACAAAGATTTACGGATTGGCCGGGGCAACGAGGGCAGTGTGTTTGTCCTGGCAAAGGCCCCAACCTAAGGGGAATTCTGGCCGTCCCGACGACCCAATTCATAGATGCCACAGCCAATACAGGAAACAATTCCCAGGCTGATGGCCCAGCTTTGTCCCAGACTGAGATCCAGCAAGTATTGACACAAACCACCGATGCCAAGAAAGGGAATAATGCTGAAGATGGAAGCATAGAAGGCGTTTTGAGCTTCTCGACCTTTGCGGGTGCGCTCGAATTCCTGTTGGGACGTGTACAGCGATCGCTCGGCAAAATTAAACCAACGGCTTAGTTGCTCGGCGATCCATTCACTCACCGGAAAGAACCCCAGATATAACGCCAGTGACCACAGCGCCATGCCCGCGATCGCCGTTGGGTTCAGTTCAATCGAAAATGGCAGAAATTCACTCAACATCAGGGAAAGCACTCGCTCGCAGGGTTAAATCCCATCTTAACGAAAAGTTTACTTTCGGCAAATCGCCCACTCCTACGGAACCGAACCTGACATCCGTACCAGCACTACTTGTCAACGGGTAGATTCGCAGTAAAGTGGTACAAACGCTCCTGCGCTTTTTTCGCCATTACGCTTATGTCATCCTTACTGACCCCGCCTCAACAACGGGTCTTTACCTGGGTTGAGGATTTTATTGCCCAACATGGAGTGTCTCCGACCTATCGGGAAATCCAGAAAGGCCTGAACTATCGCTCTCCCGCCCCCGTGCAACTCCACATTCATGCCCTGGTCGAAAAAGGATTTATCAGCCATCGGGCCGGTCAGTCCCGTTCCTTGCGCGTACTGCGCTCCAGCCATAGCATTCCGCTGATCGGGGCGATCGCTGCTCGCAGCCTAGTGGAAACCTTCCCCGACCAGGAAATTCAATATTTGAACCTGGCCTGCTTGCCCAAACTGGGTCGTCTCTCCCAGCATGAGCTGTCCCAGCATTTTGCCCTGCGGGTCCGGGGCGACAGCATGATCGAGGCCCAAATTGATGACAACGACGTAGTCATCCTGCGGCGGGAAAGCGATCCCCGAGCAGTCCGTAATGGCACTATCGTGGCCGCCAGAGTCAACGGCGCCACTACCTTGAAGTATTTTCACCGTTTGGGTAACCAGATCACCCTCCAACCGGCCAACCCCATCTACGAACCAACCGTCATTGATACGGCCAAGGAAGAGTTAGAAATTCAAGGCATTTACGTCGGATTGATCCGGGGGCTAATTTAACCCTAACTGACACAACCGGCTGGCACAGGAGCCGACAGCGGCACACCCGTCAGGCTAAAAGCCCTCGCCTCAGTAATCTTGACCGTCACTAATTGGCCCTTCAAAGTCTGAATGTCACCTGGGAAAAAGGTCAAACGGTTACCTCGAGTGCGACCCATCACCTGAGTTGGATCCTTAGGATTCTGGTCCTCGACTAACACCTCCTCAATGCGGCCAGCATAGCGTTGGGAACGCTCCGCTGCTTTGGTCGCCACCAGATGGTTCAGCCGTTGCAAGCGATCGCTCTTCACCTCTTCCGACAACTGATTGGACCACAGAGCCGCTGGAGTGCCAGGCCGGGGAGAATAAGCCGCCGTGTTGAGCTGGTCAAACCCAATGTCCGCCACCAACTTCAATGTGTTCTCAAACTGGGCTTCCGTTTCACCGGGAAAGCCAACAATCGCATCCGCACTGATGGCCGCATCTGGCATATAAGACCGGATCGTGTCAATAATGCGGCGATACCGCTCATGGGTATAGCCCCGAGCCATCGCCTTCAGGATCTCGTTATCACCTGACTGAAAGGGAATGTGAAAGTGCTCGCAGACTTTGGGTAACTCAGCGCAGACCCGGATCAACCGTTCGGTGAAATAGCGGGGATGACTGGTGGCAAAGCGAATCCGCTCAATGCCAGGCACATCATGAACATAAGCCAACAAATCCGTCAGGGTATGCAGATGCCGCCCCTCCGGCGTTACCCCCGGCAGGTCCCGACCATAGGCATCAATATTCTGGCCCAACAGGGTGACTTCCTTATAGCCCTGTTGCCCCAACTGCTCCATTTCCGTCCGAATCGCCGCTGGTGGGCGCGACTGTTCCGTCCCACGAACATTGGGCACCACACAATAGGTACACCGCTCATTACAGCCATAGATCACATTCACCCAGGCCGTCACACGACTGTCCCGTCGGGGCCGAGTAATGTCCTCCATGATATGAACCGGCTCGGTGGCAACCACCTGACTACCGCTAAACACCTCTTCCAGCAAATCTTGCAGCCGATTGGCATGTTGCGGGCCCATCACCAGATCCAGTTCCGGCACCCGGCGCAGCAGTTGTTCCCCTTCCTGCTGAGCCACACAGCCCGCCACCACCAGGGTCAGGTCGGGGTGTTCCTGTTTGCGTTTGGCCTGTTTGCCCAAATAGGAGTAGACTTTCTGCTCCGCATTATCTCGAATCGTGCAGGTGTTGTAGAGGATCAAATCCGCCTCCTCTGGCTCCTCAGCCCACTCAAAGCCCATCTCTTCCAGAATGCCAGCCATCCGTTCAGAGTCGGCTTTGTTCATCTGGCAACCGAAGGTCGTAATGTGATAACGACGAGACCCAGCCATAAAGAAATCAGATTTTTGCAGTCAGGGATAAACTCCCATTTTAAGCAGTTTTGCAGGCGATCGCGAGCCGGATTGACCAGCCATCTCGCCCTCTCTCCGCACCACACTCCAGCCGACGCCAAGCCCACTACACCGTTAGCCTGACCTGTTCCAACCACCATTGGTGCCTGCACACCCACCAAAGCCTATCGATAGGGGATTTAAAAATCCAGACAACTGCGTTTGGCCGCGGGCGAATTGCCAGTCATGGCCTGAAGGGCAGCTTCTTCAACCGATTCCACCAATTGAGAAGCAACCCGTGCCGCGTAGGGACGAATAAAGGACCAGAAGAAGGGGGACAACCAACCCCGCAGCGTAATGGAATAGGAGACACAGGCCCCACAAACCGTTGACTCCAATTGATAGATAATCTGCTCCTCCAATCCCGGCATCACCAAAATCCGGACACTGAGCAACTCGCCTGGACGAACCCGCTCCACAAAGACCCGAATGGGAATCGGGCTTAACCGGGTAAAGGCTTGATAAATCAACCCCGGTTGAACCACCAATCCCTTGGGCACATTGGTACTGGCCAGAATCGGATGCCAGGAGACATCCGCCAGATCGACAATTTTTTGCCATAGATCATCTACAGACGCCGTGCTGATCGCCTGGTACGTTCTTGCCAGAGTGGTCTGGAGTCGACGTCGTTTACGGCGAAGAAAATGGGATGCAAAGCCTGACACTCCTACCTTGCCTCCTGTGCCAAACCGGATTCAAATTTCTATCCTACAACTGCAGCCAGCCCCTCCATCCTTCACACTTCTTTAGAGTTCTGCGGCTCCCTTCTCGGCTGTTCCAGCCAAAAATCACGATAGGCTAATAAAGCATCAATAGCGTATCCCGACAGATATCTGTTGAGCAGGTGCTTGTACTGCCTGTCTCCCACTCCATTGTGACTTTCCAGGAATCAGAATTTTTATGACTGCGTTTTCCACCCCAAACACCACCGTCTCACCTGAACTGCCGCCCAGTGATTCCCGGCAGCGAGTCAGCCAATTTATGCTCGGTTTGCAGGATCAAATTTGCCGGACCCTGGCCCAGACCGACGGTCAGGCTGATTTCCGGGAAGATAGTTGGGTGCGAGAAGAAGGGGGTGGCGGGCGATCGCGAGTCATCCGGGAAGGCGGCGTCTTTGAACAGGGCGGCGTCAACTTTTCCGAAGTCTGGGGCACCCAGTTGCCGCCGTCCATCCTGGTGCAGCGCCCCGAAGCAGCAGATCATGGCTTCTATGCCACCGGCACATCGATGGTGTTACATCCCCGCAACCCTTACATCCCTACTGTTCATCTCAACTACCGTTACTTTGAAGCGGGTCCGGTTTGGTGGTTTGGCGGTGGAATTGACCTAACTCCCTACTATCCGTTTGAAGAAGATGTGATCCACTTCCACCAAACCCTGAAACAGGCTTGCGATGCCAATCATCCCCAGTACTACCCAACCTTCAAGCTCTGGTGTGATGAATATTTCTACCTCAAGCACCGGGGCGAAACCCGTGGCGTAGGTGGCATCTTTTTTGACTATCAGGATAATCGCGGCATTCTCTATCATGGGCCCGATCCAAAGGGACCAGCAGGGCGGCACAGCGAACAAGTCGGGGATATTGGATCTCGTAGTTGGGAGCAATTGTTTGCCTTTGTTCAGTCGGCTGGAAATGCCTTTCTGCCAGCCTATGTGCCGATCATTGAACGCCGACGGAACACGGAATACGGCGATCGCGAGCGTGATTTTCAGCTCTATCGCCGGGGCCGCTACGTTGAGTTCAATCTGGTCTATGACCGGGGCACCATTTTCGGGTTGCAAACGAATGGCCGCACGGAGTCAATCCTGATGTCCTTGCCACCCCTGGTTCGCTGGGAATATGGGTATCAGCCCCAACCCGGCACCCCTGAAGCCCGCTTGTATGAGATCTTCCTCAAACCTCAGGACTGGCTTCATTGGACCCCATCTGCTAGCAACGCCTGAAGTCCACACGCAAGAAATTTCAGCTCCCAGGTGTTAGCATTCCTGCAAGTGTGTCGAAACTAAGACTGTCCTGCGATCACACGGCAGCTTCCGGGCAGCGTTTGTTTCCGTCGAAGGATCGCCTCCCATCAAGTTGCAGAGGGAAAAAAGCCCTATGGAGCAGAAACCAATTCATCTGGAACAAAGGACTCACACAACCCCAGATGGCACGATGGTGATGATTCTTGCACCCATCGGCCGTCTGGATATAACTAACGCATGGCAGTTTCGCCTGACCCTACAGGACTGTATCTCCAAGGTCAGTCGCCATGTAATCGTGAATCTGTCTCAAGTGAACTTTATCGATAGTTCCGGCCTCACCTCGTTGGTCGCAGGCATGCGGGATGCCGATAAAGTCAGGGGCAGCTTCCGGATTTGTAATGTCCATCCTGAGGCCCGCCTGGTTTTTGAAGTCACAATGATGGACTCGGTGTTTGAAATCTTTGACACAGAAGCAGAGGCCCTGGAGGGAATTCCACGCAGCGTCATGGTCAATCCTCAGTAAATTGCCGTCCCATTAATTCCCACTTGTGCCACAGGTTTCCGTGTCTGCATTAATTTCCGGTGTTCGCTCTGGCGAAGCGCTGATCAGCTTTCCAACCGACACCGTACCGGCTCTGGCTGCTCGTCCAGACTGCTCACACCTGATCTTTGAAGCAAAACAGCGCAGTCTGGACAAACCGTTGATTCTGATGGCAGGAGCAGTCAATGACCTGTGGCCCTATGTCCAGGGGCCAGCAGAAGCATTGCAAATCTGGCGATCGGTTGCAGAACGCTACTTACCGGGTCCATTGACTCTGGTGCTGCCAGCCAGCAATCGGGTGCCCTTGGCCATGAATCCGATGGAACCTGGCACAATTGGGGTGCGAGTTCCGAATCATCTCGTCGCCATCACCATCTTGCGGCAAACAGGACCACTGGCAACCACCAGTGCCAATTTGTCCGGTCAGCCCCCCTTACTTTCCCTGGCAGACATAGAAGCTCGGTTTCCCCAGGTGCTCACCCTGTCTCCAACTGCACTCCAGGAATTACAGCCAATCTCCACCCTCGCAACGGCGAGTCTCCCTTCTGGCATTCCCTCGACAGTTGCAAAATGGACAGAGAACGGCTGGCAAATTTTACGCCAGGGGGCAGTCATCCTGTCCTCCTGACAAAAACCAGAACCTTCCTGAACTGGACTGCAGTTGAGTGAGGTTAGCTCACATCCGAGGATCAACGTCAGCCAGCCCAGGCTGGTATGGAAAGAATTCAAGAGCCAATTGTCAGGAGTTAACTAAGTTACTGGATTCTGGATTCTGGCTCCTACCCTAACAGAAGGTCTCGCTGGACACCAGTGGATCTTTACCCGACAGCAGTTGGAAATTCGGCAACCAGTTGTTAAGTTTCTATATATTTCTCTCGGACAGCGGTTACTCCTTAGAGTTACCCAGCTACATTGCATGGGAACACTGGCGATCAGGTGTTTCGCCTCATCGAACAACAGACAACCCCATGAATGGCATCAATCTGGCATGGCTGGCAATTGGAGTAGGACTGGGTCTGATGGCAGATCAGTTTTGGCGGCGCTCTCGGCAGTCAAGTCGGCGGCCGTCTTCTGGCAGAAACGCGGCGTTCTCAACTCCGCCCTACCCAGCGGAAACACCCAACTCCAGTCAGCTAGCCAGGCAACTTCAACAGACGGAACTGGCCTATCAAATGGCAACGGAAATGAGCCAGTTCAAGGCTGGGTATTTGGCCCGCATTGCCCACGAAATTCGATCGCCACTGAATGGGCTGATTGGCATGCACCAGTTGATTTTAGGGGAGCTTTGCGAAAACCCGGAGGAAGAACGGGAATTCATCGCACAAGCGAATGAAACAGCCTTGAAGATGGTCAAAATGCTAGATGAAATTCTGGAGGTTTCCAAAGTTGAACATGGCACCCATCAATTAGAAATCCAACCCCTGTCAGTCGTCCAAATTTTCGATCACGTGTATGGCCTCACCTATTTGCCAGCAAAAGACCGCAATCTTCGCTTTCAAGTCCTTCCCCCGGAACCAGAACTGTATGTGCTGGCTGATCCACGGCGATTACAACAAATCCTGGTACATTTTTTGACCACAGCCATTACCCACCTGACCAATGGCAGTCTCACTCTTTCTGCAGATTCCACTCTGGAGCCAGACCAAGTTGTGATCCAGCTTGATGTGGCTTTAGCGGCAGACTTTTTAAGTGAACCCATCGACTATTTGCAAAACCAGAAGTCTCGCCCGTTGTCAAGGCCTGCTGAGCATCGGACTCAGGCCATTGCAGCCGCCACCAACTTGCAGCTACCGCCTTTGGGCCTGACGCTCTTAAGCAGCCAGGCTCTCATGGAATGCATGAACGGACGACTGGAAGTAACTCCTCTTGAGACAGAGGAGTCAATGACCCGCATTCAGTTCATTTTGCCTCGGGTCACGCCTGAAGATTAGTCAGGACAATAGCCAGAGGGCTTTATCCGAAGGAGATCGCCTCTCCCTGGACGGCAACCAGCGTCGGACAGGGTTCAATCAGTGGCCGATTATGTAACACCAGGGTTGTCGATGCGTTGGGCTCAAATCCAATCCGCTCATAGAATTGCTGTTGATGGGTCGTCATCAGGTAAACTCGCTCGACCCGGCAGAGTTTGGGATGACTGAGTACCGTTTGCACCAGCTTGCGGCCCAAACCAGCCCCCTGGTAATCCGGATGAATCACCACATCCCAGATGGTGGCTCGGTAGATGCCGTCGGAGGTAGCCCGAGCAAAGCCAATCATCTGCTGGTTATCCCAAACACTAATGACCGGATCACTGTGGGCAATCGCAATTTCCATGTCCTCGATTTGACGATCTTTGGCCCAAAACGCCGCAACTTGAAATAGGGCTTGCAGTTGCACTAAGTCAACCTGCGATCGCTGATCCCGAAACTGAATATGGCGACAATCCATGCTCGATTGAAAACCTTCCTGAAAAACCAACTAAGTCCTTTTTATCGATGGGGTGATACTGCAATCCTAACAGTAGACAGGAACAAAGCTGGATGCCAATGCTCCGCTGGCAAGCATTTCAGCATTAATTCTAGCCAACTGCCGAGTAGAATCGCTATCTGTATCAGCTTACTCAGTCTATCGAATTGTTCTGGGTCCAAGCTGTATTCCGTGATCCATACTGACGGACCAAACTGGTCTACCCAGGCATCCGATTGGATGCAGTGAAGGATGCGACAAACACAACCGGGAGCTACGGCCAGAATTGACCAGAATAGGGATACTGCGATCGCTGAGATGACGCGAAGGCAAGCATCAAGCAAACCCGTATCAGCAGCTTGGTGGATCCTTAACCATCGATCCTACTTCACTTGAAAACAATGAACGGTAAGAATGCGTTACTGTAGAGTTTGTGGGTGATCAGGGCACAAATGCAGCCTGGTCTACGTCAACAGGCGTATTGGTCTGAAGTTTTGGGGCAAACCATGCCGAATGTGTCTAGACGATATAGAACTTTAGTCCGCCTACAGGCCCGCCACCTCCGTCGGAATCATC
Source organism: uncultured bacterium (assembly GCA_964494755.1). Lineage (GTDB taxonomy): Bacteria > Cyanobacteriota > Cyanobacteriia > Leptolyngbyales > Leptolyngbyaceae > CAZBTL01. The sequence goes on from CAZBTL010000074.1 coordinate 12,826, forward strand.
GCCCACAAGGGGGGCGATCGGTGATCGTATTGCTGGTTTTGCTCTTATTGTGGAGTCTCTGTTTGGGCGTGGGATTAGCCCAGGCCACCCAACCCCGTAGTGTCAACCGGGCATTTCCGAGTTCCCAACCAACTTCGTTAATCGACATTCTGGATGATCCTGCGGTTGCCCCATCACTGCCAATCTCTTCCCTGGCCCAGAACGGTTCGTCTTCCCAGCCAGTTGTTTCAGACTCAACCGTTACCCCAGCCCCAACGACTAAACCAGCAGCAGCGGCGATCGGGACCGTGGATGTCGTCGCCCCCCGGCTGCAACCGGGCATGCAGTTATATCTGGAAAACTGCGCCACCTGTCATATCGCCCTACCACCAGAGGTTCTGCCAGCCACCACCTGGAGTAATTTGTTACAAGATACCGAACATTATGGCACCACACTACGACCTCTCTCAGAGCCCCAATTACTCTTGATCTGGAACTATCTCCGGGCCTATTCCCGCCCCTTAACAACAGGTGAGGCAGTCCCCTATCGGGTTTATCAATCACGGTTTTTTAAAGCCCTGCACCCCAGAGTCAAATTACCTGCCAGGGCTGGGTTAAATAGTTGTGTCTCCTGCCATCCAGGGGCCGATCAGTATGATTTCCGCAGTCTCAGTTCCGAGTGGCAAAACGCTCCATAAAAGTAGGGAAACCGGCAAATTCCATCGCCCCACATTGAATCGAAGCTTTTCTAATTATCTCCAGGTCAACAGGTCAAAATGATAGGATCGATGTACTCTGAATCAGGGTTCGGAGTCGTTCCTGTGAACCTGCTTTCTATCCGAACGTTAGCTATTTGATTTTCTTGCCATGTTGAAAACTCTGCTGGGTGACCCGAACGCACGCAAACTTAAGAAATATCAACCGATCGTTGCGGAAATTGGACTGTTGGAAGCAGAAATCCAACCCCTTTCCGATCAGGAATTGCGTGGCAAAACGGCTGAATTCAAACAGCGACTGGAAAAGGGTGAGTCGCTAGATGACATTCTGCCAGAAGCGTTTGCAGTGGTGCGGGAAGCCGGCCGACGAGTCCTGGGTATGCGTCACTTTGATGTCCAATTGCTCGGGGGCATTATTTTGCACGAAGGGCAAATTGCAGAGATGAAAACCGGCGAGGGCAAGACGCTGGTTGCCACGTTGCCCGCCTATGTGAATGCCCTGACTGGTAAGGGCGTTCATGTGGTGACAGTAAACGACTACCTGGCTCGACGAGATGCGGAATGGATGGGTCAGGTGCACCGCTTCCTGGGCTTAAGTGTGGGGCTCATTCAGCAAAGTATGGGCCAAGCCGAGCGAAAGCGCAATTATGACTGCGACATCACCTACGGCACCAATAGTGAACTGGGGTTTGACTATTTGCGCGACAACATGGCGACGTCCATGTCCGACGTGGTGCAGCGCCCTTTTAACTACTGCGTGATTGACGAAGTAGACTCTGTTTTGATTGATGAGGCCCGCACACCACTTATTATCTCAGGGCAGGTGGAGCGTCCAAGTGAGAAGTACATGCAGGCCTGTGAAGTGGCAGCAGCTCTGGTTCGCAAGGCGAACGAGGAGGATCCAACTGGAGACTACGAGGTTGATGAAAAACAGCGCAATGTCATTTTGACGGATGACGGCTTTATTAAAGCTGAACAGATCCTGGGAGTAACCGACCTGTTTGATCCCCAAGACCCCTGGGCCCACTATGTCTTTAACGCCATTAAGGCGAAGGAACTCTTTATCAAGGATGTGAACTACATTGTCCGCAATGGCGAAGTGGTAATTGTGGACGAATTCACCGGTCGGGTGATGCCGGGGCGGCGCTGGAGTGATGGACTCCACCAGGCGATCGAGGCCAAGGAACGGGTGGAGATCCAACCGGAAACCCAAACTCTAGCAACGATTACCTATCAGAATTTCTTCCTACTCTATCCCAAGCTGGCAGGCATGACCGGAACGGCTAAAACGGAAGAGGCGGAATTCGGCAAAATCTACAACCTGGAAGTCACCACCATTCCAACCAATCGGGCCAATATTCGTAAAGACCTATCCGATGTGGTTTATAAGACAGAAGAAGCCAAATGGAAGGCGGTGGCGGAAGAGTGTGCCCAGATGCACGAGGTCGGTCGTCCGGTGCTGGTGGGCACAACCAGTGTGGAAAAGTCAGAGGTGCTATCCCGTCTGCTGCATGAACTGAAGGTCCCCCACAATCTGCTTAATGCTAAGCCAGAAAACGTGGAACGGGAATCTGAAATTATTGCTCAGGCTGGTCGGAAGGGAGCCGTGACCATCGCCACCAATATGGCTGGTCGGGGAACTGACATTATTCTGGGTGGAAACGCCGACTACATGGCCCGTCTGAAGGTACGGGAATATTTTATGCCCCGGATTGTCCAACCAGAAGATGAAGATGAGTTCAGCATTACGGATGTGCCAGCAACCAAGGGAAGCCGGAGTGGTGGCCAGGGGTTTATTCCAGGTAAAAAAGTGAAAACCTGGAAGGCTTCGCCCCAAATCTATCCCACAGATTTGACCAAGGCGACTGAGAAGCTCTTGAAAGAAGCGGTGGACTTTGCAGTCAAAGAGTATGGGGAGCGATCGCTGTCAGAATTGGAAGCAGAAGATCGGGTAGCGGTCGCCTCTGAAAAAGCACCCACCGAAGACCCCGTGATTCAACGGCTACGGGACGTATACAACCTGATCCGGCAGGAGTACGAGGTTTATACCCAGCAAGAGCATGAAGAGGTCGTCAAACTGGGCGGTTTACATGTAATTGGGACAGAACGGCATGAATCTCGCCGAATTGATAACCAGTTGCGGGGGCGGGCAGCCCGACAGGGCGACCCTGGCTCCACCAAGTTTTTCCTCAGTCTGCAGGATAACTTGTTGCGCATCTTTGGCGGCGATCGCGTAGCTGGTCTGATGAACGCTTTCCGGGTAGAAGAAGACATGCCGATTGAATCAGGTATGTTGACGCGATCACTGGAAGGGGCCCAAAAGAAGGTCGAAACCTACTACTACGACATCCGGAAACAGGTGTTTGAGTATGACGAGGTCATGAATAATCAACGACGAGCCATCTATGCTGAGCGCCGCCGGGTTCTGGAAGGACAAGACTTGAAGGAGCAAGTCATCAAGTATGCCGAGCAAACAATGGATGACATCGTAGATGCCAAGATTAACTCAGACCTGCCACCAGAGGAATGGGACTTAAAGAGCGTTGTCAGCAAGGTACAGGAGTTTGTCTACCTGCTGTCAGATCTGGAGCCCGATCACTTGCAGGAGATGACCGTAGGCGAAATCAAGACCTTCCTGCACGAGCAAGTGCGGATTGCCTACGACATGAAGGAAGCAGAAATCGATCAGATCCAGCCAGGGTTAATGCGTCAGGCCGAACGATTCTTCATCCTGCAACGGATTGACACCCTCTGGCGAGAACATCTGCAACAAATGGATTCCCTGCGGGAGTCTGTGGGTCTGCGCGGCTATGGTCAGAAAGATCCATTAATTGAATATAAGAGCGAAGGATACGAACTATTCCTGGAAATGATGGCAAACATCCGACGGGATGTGGTGTACTCCTTGTTCCAATTCCAACCTCAAATCCAGCCCTCTGTTCCAGCAACATCAGAGATCTAACACCAGAGACAACGTTCCATCATGCCGACTGCCGTAGGGTAAAACTGCTCCCCCTACGGCAGTTGGCTATGGATCCTGGAATCCTGCAGCCAACTAACTGGTTAAAACTATGCAATTGGTGGCCACTCCCACCCTCCATCATCAACGCTGACTTGATCGGCATGGAGT
>CAZBTL010000075.1:0-9541 GCA_964494755.1 uncultured bacterium
TTGCCGCCCACCTGGAACCGGAAATATTAGTGGTGGATGAAGTCCTGGCAGTGGGAGATGCCCAGTTTCAGAAAAAATGTCTGGGGAAGATGGGTGAGGTCTCTACTCAGGGAGGCAGAACAATATTTTTTGTGAGCCATAATATGACCGCTGTACAGAGTCTTTGCGATCGGGTTATCTGGCTCAATAGTGGTGATCTGATTAAGGATGGCTCACCTCAAACAGTTATTTCTGATTACTTGACCAATTGTGTCGCTGGTTCAACTGAAAGAATTTGGCACGATCTTTCGACGGCTCCAGGGAATGAGTATATTCGACTGTATCGAGTAGCTACAGCATTGGACTGTGACGAAAAGCTATTCCATGAAATTAATGTTTCGACTCCTATAAAGCTTGAATTTGAGTATTGGAATTTTTTATCCGATGTAAATTTAAATCTTAGCTTTGTCCTCTATGATATCCAGGACATTTGCATCTTTAATGCAATCTCTCCTTCAAAAAAGACTCCTAAAGGTTTGCTTAGAGGGGTGTGTCATATTCCTGGCAATCTGTTGAATGATGGCACTTATAGAGTTAGATTACTTATCGTTAAAGATACATCTGTCGCCATATTCGATCAAGATAATTTATTAACGTTTACTATTGGTGACATCGAGAGGGAGGGTAGTTGGTATGGGAAATGGATTGGAGCAGTGCGGCCAAACTTTAAATGGGATTTAGAGGTTAGAGATGAATGTAGTTTTCTACCCTTAACCCTTACAGAAGAGATATCGAATGTTTAAGATTAAACAAAAGATCTTAGTTGTACGAGATGCTTTAAATTTGGCAGCAAGAAGACAATTTTTGAGCTATAGACGAATTGTTGCAAAGCGGAAATTATTACAGTTTTCCCATCCTTACAGACTAAACATTGGCTGTGGAAAAATCAGATTTGATGGTTGGGTTAATATCGATATAGTGGGAAATTCTGATGTGGTCGATATTTATTGGAACGCAGTTGACAAGTTCGACTTCCTAGATGCTGAATCATGTTATTTCATCTATTGTGAACATTTTTTAGAGCATCTTACTGTAGAACAGGGAATTCAGTTTTTATCCGAGTGTTATCGAATGCTGCAACCTGGCGGCATTTTGCGAATTGCAATGCCTTCACTGGAGTATATTGTGGAAAAATACTGCTCTGAAAATTGGCAAAAGCAGGATTGGCTAACCTGGCCTGAATATCAATTCATAAAAACGAGAGCTGAAATGATCAATATTGCCTTTCGTTGGTGGGGACATCAATGGTTATATGACCGTGAGGAACTACATCGTCGGTTGAATGAAGTTGGATTTACGAAGCTCACTGATGTTGAGTGGGGCAATAGTAAAGTCCCAGGTTTGAGCAATCGTGAAACTCGCTTAGATTCAATTCTGATCTGTGAAGCGCAGAAATAATAACTCCATTAAAGTCATATGCAATCAAAACTGTTGATTTGGGGGGCATCAGGACACGCAAAGGTGGTTGCAGATATTATTCGCTTGATGGGGACGTATGAAATTGTTGGTTTTCTCGATGATATTAATCCCGAACGGCGAGGTGAAAGTTTTTGTGATGCATCAATTTTGGGTGGACAAGAACAGTTGGAATCTTTAATGCTGGGAGGAGTTGAATATGTTCTTTTAGGCATCGGAGACTGTTGGGCACGGTTAAGCCTTTCTCAAGTTGTTCTTGAAAAGGGGTTTTACCTGGCTACTGCGATTCATCCATCAGCAATCATTGCTAGGGATGTTCAAATTTCTCCAGGCGCGGTAATTGCGGCTGCGGTTGTGATCAATCCAGAAGTCAAGATTGGTCAAACCTCAATTATTAATACCTGTGCAAGTGTCGATCATGAATGCGTGATTGAAGAAGGTGTGCATATCTGTCCTGGTGTCCATTTGGCTGGAAAGGTTAGTGTAGGAAGGGGAACCTGGATTGGTATTGGGTCTACTGTTATAGATCATGTCAGGATAGGTGCAGGTTCAATCATTGGTGCAGGTTCGGTTGTACTCAATGATATCCCCGATGGCGTAGTAGCCTACGGAGTACCCGCCAAAGTAATTAAGAGAGTGGAAGTCCATGGCATATAAAAATCACTTAAAAGACCTAGCGGTTTTTGGTGGGAATCCGGTCTGTAACGAGAAGTTGCATGTTGGTCGTCCTAATCTTGGCGATCGCCAACGGCTATTAGAGCGCATTAATGACATGCTGGACCGCCGCTGGTTTTCCAATAATGGTCCCTTTGTTCAGGAATTCGAGCAACGTATAGCAGAGCGACTGGGCGTTAAGCACTGCATTGCTATGTGCAATGGTACTGTTGCGCTTGAAATTGCTACCCGAGCTATTGGACTAACGGGTGAGGTGATTATTCCTTCCTTCACCTTTATTGCTACTGCCCATGCTCTGCAGTGGCAAGAAATTACTCCTGTCTTCTGTGATATTGATCCTCAAACGCATACATTGAATCCCTGGCGACTGGAAGCATTGATTACACCCCGCACTACCGGAATTATTGGCGTTCATCTCTGGGGACAACCTTGTTATGTAGAAGCCTTGACCGAAATTGCGCAGAAGCATAACCTTAAGTTGTTGTTTGACGCCTCCCATGCTCTTGGTTGTTCCTATCGGGGATGTATGATTGGCAACTTTGGCGAGGCGGAGATATTTAGTTTTCACGCTACCAAGTTTCTCAATACTTTTGAAGGAGGTGCTGTTGTTACCAATAATGGTGATCTAGCTGCGAAAATTCGCCTGATGAAAAATTTTGGTTTTGCTGGATATGACAATGTCGTTTACATCGGCACCAACGGCAAGATGAATGAAATCTCTGCCGCAATGGGTTTAACAGGCTTGGAAAGCATTGATGAGTTCGTCGCTGTAAACCGACTAAATTATTATCAGTATTGGACTAATCTAGCTGATCTACCAGGTTTACGACTCGTGTCTTACAACCAAATAGAGCATTGCAATTATCAATACATTGTCTTGGAGGTTGATGAACCCACTGCAAAACTTAGTCGAAACTTATTGATGAAAGTTCTTTGGGCCGAAAATATACTGGCAAGACGATACTTCTATCCTGGCTGTCATCGGATGGAACCTTACCGTTCTTACTTTCCCCATGCGGGTTTATTGTTACCGGAAACAGAAAAAGTAGCTCAAAAAGTCCTGGTGTTACCTACCGGCACAGCGATAACAACTGAAGATATTCAGAAGATTTGTCATGTTATTCGTTTCAGTCTTGAGCATGGCGCTGAAATTACTGATTATTTTCAGAATACTTCTTTTGTTGCTGGGTCTTCTGTATGTTGAGTAGCTATGTCTAGTTCGGTTGATCATCAGGTTCAGAAAGAGGCAATTGATTTCATATTGCCTCCTATTGCTCCTGACCCCAGGATCAAGGTCAGTGTTGCGATGATTACTTATAATCAGGAATCGTATATTGCTCAGGCAATCGATAGTGTTCTGATGCAAGAAATAGATTTCCCAATTGAGTTGATTATTGGTGAAGATTGCTCGACGGATCGAACTCGGGATATTGTGCGAGATTATCAACAACGGTATCCTGACATAATTCGTCTGCTATTGCCTGACAATAATCAGGGTATGCTACGAAACTTTGCTCAAACGCTTGCAGCCTGTCAAGGGAAGTATGTAGCCCTATTAGAAGGAGACGACTACTGGACATCACCGAAAAAGTTGCAAAAGCAAGTTAATTTCCTTGAACAGCATAGTGATTGTACGATTTGTTTTCACACTGTTCGTTGCTTCCATGAAAATGATTCTCAACCCTCTTATGATTTTCCAAGAGGAAAGCAAGCCGATTTCTCTGACCTAGAAGATTTACTAGTCAGAAATTTTATGAGTACGTGTTCTGTCGTTTTCAGGAATCGACTATTCGATCAACTTCCTAGGTGGTTTTTTCACTTGAAGCTTGGAGATTGGCCTTTACATATTCTAAATGCTCAATATGGACGAATCGGATATCTTAGAGAGGTTATGGGGGCTTATAGGATTCACGTGAATGGCCTGTGGAGTATGAAGGAACAGTCCAGACTAGTTGAAAATACTACTGAAATGTTATGCGTAATCGACTTACATCTCCACTTTCAATACACCGGGCTTATCAAAGCAGCGGAGGCTAATTTTTTCTGTGGAATGTTCTTGAATGACCAGTCTTCAATTGAGCTTCCTCAGGCTGCAGCTTATGCAAAGATATGCTTGGCTGAACGAAAGATATATAAATATTTAAGTCCCAAAGTTATTTTCAAAATGATTCTTATGGTGTATTTCCCAAGCGCTTTCAAGTTTGCCAGGAAGCTGAAAAATTGGAAAGCTAATTATGCAAGTAGATGACTTTATAAGTCGATTGACTAAATATCTTCCTATCAGAATCAGATCACTTCTGCAGTTTGTAGTGCATATTCTGAAAGCGATCAATAAGCATGGAGTTCGTAAACTTGTCTATAAATATAATGACCAATTTATTGCAGATTGTATTCGAATCTTATCGACTTATACAGCCACTATACTATTGCCTGATATACCAAAATCTAAGAATAGATTTTATAGCTTTTGGCTGCAGCATAACTATCCTCGACCCACAGATCTGGCGTCATTCTCTGATGTTGTAAAGTTCTTAAACTACAAGCCGAAAATTAGTTTGATTGTTTTATGTTTGAATGTTTCAGATCGACATATTCATCAGACGGTTGACTCTATCTATAGACAGTGTTACCCAACCTGGGAATTGATTCTTATTGGTAATAGTTCTATATTGAGTGATCTTCAAAACTTACTGTCTATTGAATTAGATAAAACTGCTAAAACTCAATTTATTGAGATTGAAGATTTCATTGAGTCTTGGCCTATATATATTAACCAGGCAATTCAACTTGCTACTGGTGACTTTCTTATTTTCTTAAGAGCGGAAGGTTGTTTGGCACCTCAGGCTCTTTATGAGATTGCTCTTTGCCTCAATAGATTTCCTGATACGGATCTAATTTATTCTGATGAAGATCAAATTGATGAACAGGGTTATCTGAAGCATCCTTTTTTTAAGCCTAACTGGTGTCCAGATTCTTTCTTGTCAAGAATGTATGTTGGACAGCTAACTGTTTGTCGCAAAGAACTAGTGCTTAAAGTGGGAGGTTTACGTTCAGAGTTTGCAGATGCTGCAATATACGACCTCTTATTGAGAATTACTTCAAAACATGAACAAATTGTTCATCTATCTAAGGTCTTGTTTCATCGCTATTCCACGCCAGACTTTTCGGCTAAGGCCTTAGGTCACGTCCATGTAATCCAATCCGTTGAGGATGCTATTAGCTGTCGAGGAGAGCATGGTCATGTGATTCTTAACTCTAGTGGATATTGTACTGTCCATTATGAAGTCAAGTCGTCTGATCTCGTTACTATTATTATTCCGACTAGAGACCTTGGCAGTCTTCTAGATTCATGTCTTACTTCAATTTTTGAAAAGACCGACTATAAAAATTATGAAGTATTGCTAGTTGATAATGGCAGTAGTGAAATTGAAACTCTTAAGGTGATTGATAAGTGGAAGAGCCAGGAGAAAAATCGATTTAGATATTTTTATTTGGATGTTGATTTTAACTTTTCTTATATTAATAACCAGGCAGTTAAGCAAGCTGAGGGGAAATATCTGCTTTTTCTCAATAATGATACTGAAGTAATTACACCTGATTGGCTCACTGCCATGGTAGAACAAGCTCAGAGGTCATCTATTGGTGCTGTTGGTGCTTTATTGCTTTATCCAGATCACACAATTCAGCATGCAGGTATCCTACTTGGTGTAACAGAGATTGCTAGCTACAGTTTTCAATATCGTTCTGCCTCTTACTGTGGCTATTTTGGTCAAAGTCAGGCAACTAGTAATTATTCGGCTGTTACGGCGGCTTGTCTGATGTGTCGAAGAGAGGTATTTGATGAAGTAGGGGGGTTTAATGAGGATTTAGCGATCGCATTCAATGATGTTGATCTTTGCTTGAAGATGGTGGAAAAAGGCTACCGTAATGTCTATTTACCTCATGTCATGCTCTATCACCATGAATCAAAAAGTAGAGGGTATGATTTGGTTGGCAAGAAGCATGAACGATTTTTGGAAGAGATCACTTATATGCAACAGCGGTGGAAAGATTGGATTGCCAATGATCCTTGCTATAATCCGAATTTACCAAAGCGTCTTGCTGATCATAGAAAGGTGTATATCTAAATTACAGCAGGACTGACTGAGTTGGTAGTGGTGATAATCAGATATTGGTTGTGATGAAAGGCTATAGAGTAGCTGCTTATATTACTGCTTATGAAGACCCTGATGGGGTTAAAGCTTGCGTTGCCGCCATTCGGTCCCAGTCTTTTCCCGTGGAGCAGATCTTTATTGTAGACAATTCATCCAAACAGCCCATTTGTTTTGAAGAGTCTTTGCCAATCGTGGTTGAGCACCATCCAGAGAATTTAGGAATTTCTGGTGCGCTTGAACTTGGAATTCGTTGGGCGATCGCTCAAGGGTATGATTTTTTCTGGACATTTGACCAGGATAGTCAACCCAGTGCTACCTGTTTGGAAACCTTGATCAATTTGTATCAAGAACTGAACCAACCGGGTCCGCCCATCGGCATTATTGCTCCTTTGCCGTTAGATTCCAATACTCAGGTAGAGATTTCAGGTCGTATATTTGATGGCTCTCGGTTCGTGGTTTCTCCCCACGCGGATGAGAATGTGTATGAGTGTGATGTGGTTATTACTGCAGGCTCACTCGTTGCCGTGGGTGCCGCGAAATCGATTGAATCAGTGAATCCGGATTTATTTATTGATGCTGTAGATTGGGACTTTTGTCTGAAGTTCAGGCAAGCCGGTTATCGAGTTTTAGTTGTCAGGTCAGCAACCATGCAACATCGCTTTTCTGATCTGGAAGTTGCTTACTTGCCTGTATGGAAGAAGGAAATATTGATTAATCACTATTCACCTCTACGAAGGTACTATATTTGCCGAAATCATACCTATGTAACTATTCAGATCTGTAACTTGGAAAACTTGCCAAAGGTTATCATCCATCGCTTGAACTGTTTACTTCGTGCCCTTGTCAAAATCTGGTTTTATGAATCTGATCAGAAGTTGCTGAAAAGTTGGGCTTGCCTACTAGGTACCTATGACGGCTTTGTAGGTCGGTTAGGTAAACGTTGGTAGGGGCAATCCCCGCCCTATTTGCCTGTGGTCAGCTGATAGAAGGCTGCAAAAAGTTCAAATAGTTTACGGAGTGGTCGCCATTTGAGGGGGGGCTTCAAACTCGCAATGGGCTGGAGATGGAACAGGTTCATCACTCGAACAACCTGGTCAAGTTTTCCTCGTCGCAGAAAGCGGAACGTTCCGGCCAGAATAAACTGATGGAAAAAAAGGGCTTGACAGGTTTGTAGGTCGGTTGGGTTGAGAAGTTGCTGTTGTTCAACCTGTTGAAAGAGGGTCAGCAATTGTTCAACGGTTTGTTGGTTAAACATGTCCATTGTCAACGCTTGGGAATGGACAGTGTAGGCGCAGGTAATTGCAGGGCAGTAAAAGACACCATATTGACTGAAGAGACGCACCCACATTTCCAGGTCGGCAACTCCGCCCATGGCTGGATCAAAGTAACCAGAACTGGTAAGAATTTGGCGTTGAAACGCGATCGCAGGAAAGCGAACAAAGGAAGAGTTGGAGAGCAATTGCTTTAAGGCTGCTTCCGGTGGCAGGTAAACGGCAGCTTGCACCGACTGTCGTTTGAGGATTTTCTCATGCTCGTTGACCACTCGAACCCCAAAGAGTAAGACCGGATAGGTTTCACGCCACCGTTGTATGACTCGTTGGATCGTTTCCACTGCATTTTCCAGGAGGAAATCGTCATCATGGAGCAAGATCACGTAATCCCCTGAGGCAAGCTGGAGTGCCTGATTCCAGTTTTGAGCCATACCCAGCCTGGGCGAATTACGGACATACCTCCACTGGCCGGACCACTGCTGCAAGGTTTGTTCTGCAATTTCTCTGCAAGCTTGATCGGTTGAATCATCTGAAATCACGATTTCAATTCCATCTGCCGATATGGAGGTTTGACTGGTAATCGATTCCAGAGATCGTTTCAGCCAGACTGGTCGGTTATAGGCTGGAATGCAGATGCTAAGGAAAGGATCCGTTGCCATGAGTCGTAAAAAAGGAGACAGTCATTATTGGAATGATAGGTTGGGGCTATCATAGTCACCACGCGTCAGATAGGGCGAAGGAATGCCTGACAACATTCTGCCAGATTTACCATCCCGGCTGATTTTAGGCACCCGCGTTGATGCCACCAGCTATGAGGATGCTTGCGATCGCATTCAGAGTTGGGCGGTGCAGGGTCTATCCAGTTATGTGGTTGCGGCCAATGTGCATGTGGTGATGACGGCGTATTGGAACAGGTCTTTCCGAGCCATGATCAACCAGGCTGCCCTGGTAACTCCAGATGGCATGCCGTTGGTTTGGGGGCTGAAATTACTGGGAATGGATGGCCAGTCGCGGGTCTATGGGCCTGATCTGATGCTGGCCTGGTGCGATCGCGCTGCTAAAGTGGGACTGCCGATTTATTTGTATGGCGGAACGGAAACCACCCTGACCCGGTTGCGCCAGCGGCTTCACCAGCAGTTTCCCGATTTGGCGATCGCGGGCTGGCATGCGCCTCCATTTCGGCCAGCCACCGCTGCAGAGGATCAAGCAGATATGCAGCGTATTCAGCAATCTGGAGCTGCTGTGGTTTTGGTTGGACTAGGATGTCCCAAGCAAGAACAGTGGATGGCAAGGCATGAAGGCAAGTTGCCAGTCGTCATGATTGGTGTAGGAGCTGCTTTTCGGTTTTTGAGTGGAGAAGTGTCGCAGGCTCCCCGTTGGATGATGAACGGGGGGTTGGAATGGCTGTATCGACTGGTCATGGAACCCGGTCGTTTGTGGCAGCGCTATCTGATCAACAATCCCGCTTTTGTGATCCTGTTTGGTTGGCAGTTACTCAAGACTTATGTTTCTGCTTGGATCCGTCCAAGTTCTCAATAATATCGGGTTTCTGACATCTCACTGGAGGTTGCTGAATAGCGGGATGAAGTCCTGGTAACCTGATGGCTGTTTGCCTCCTGGATTGCCAAATGCTAAGGAAGTTTGAGGAGCTTCTCCCTACTGCCCAATGGTGGGGAGGTTGGGATATGTCCGCCTGAGGTTGGGTAGACTGTAGAGGAGCAGGGGGCGATTCATGCCAAAATTCAGCTATCCCCCTTACTCCACCCCACCAGTTTTCCAGGCATCTACTCGTTAAAGAGACGGTTCCAGCTTCAGATTAAAGAGACAGTCCCAGTTTCAGACCCAAAATGCCATGAACTAACAGCAGCGCGATGACAACAGTGCCCACATAGGCATGCAACATGCGCAGGGAGGCTTGATTGCCGCCAAAACCAGATAAGGAAAGGCCGCCATTGACAGCCAGCAACCCCAGGACGACGGTTCCGG
>CAZBTL010000075.1:9641-16612 GCA_964494755.1 uncultured bacterium
CCAGATAAGGAAAGGCCGCCATTGACAGCCAGCAACCCCAGGACGACGGTTCCGGTCCAAAAGTGAGGACTTTCCAGGATTGGCTTTTGCTGCATCACCAGGGAAAGGACACCACCTGTGTAGCCCAGGCCAATAAACAGGGACATCCAGGGAGCCAGTTTACGGTGGTCCGCCCGATTCTTGGTGGCAACTTCCTTGTCGGTAGCCAGGCGACCCTGCCAACCGGCATAGGCAACATAGCTGCCCATCACCAGGACGACGATGCCCATCATGACAGGATGGCCCCAGTGGACAATGGGTTCAGGGATACCCAAACTACGGAACCAGACTGCGATCGGTTCCAGTTTTTGTGTTAGAAGGTCTGCAATGGACTGCATAGGATATTTCTCAGGAAAGGGTTAAAGTCACCGATCTGGATAAATATAAAATAAATCTTAAAGGAGATAGAGGAAATTAAATCGTGACCCATGCGACAAACGATTTGCCAGGGTGACGGCTGATTGAGTAAGCTCACATCAGTTTGCTATGTTCGGCGAGGACTGAAGGGATCGTTTTGCGGAAGTTAGTGAATTACTTTAGATCGGCGTTCAGTGACGAATGCTTTCTCTCTATGCTAGAGCGAGTGGAAGTGCTCGTCTCCAAACTGCTATCGATCTCCATGGTGTTGGTGATTCTGGCGTCGGTCTACGACCTCAGTGTCTTTCTAGTTAAGGATTTTATTGTTCCTGAGATAATGACGCCAGACTTTGGCCAGTTTAGTGTCAGTCTGTTTAAGATTTTTGGCCTGTTCCTAAATGTGCTGATTGCCCTGGAACTCCTGGAAAATATCACGGCCTATCTCAAGAAGCATGTTATCCAGGTCGAACTGGTAATTGTCACCTCCCTGATTGCGGTTGCCCGTAAAATTATTATTCTGGACCTGGAAAAGACCACAGCTCTAGATTTGATTGCCCTGGCCGCAGCGATCTTTGCTCTCTCCGGCAGCTACTGGATCATCAAGCAGGTCAACCGTCGCTCTAATCACTCTTAACCCCCTGTTTCATTTGCATGGCTCAGTTTTTCCAATTCGAGGCGGATTTTGTTGAATCTCTGCGCTGCATTCCGATGCAGGTACGGTTCAAGCTGGATACCTGTGGGATAAAGCTGAAGCTGTCCCAGTGGAATCATTTTAATTCCAGCGATCGCCTGACCTTGGTGGAAATGCCCTGTGAGTCAGCTTTAGAAGTCCAGGCCTATCGGGACTTTCTGCAGCGGCTAATTCGGCAGCGGACTGGTACGGAGGCCAGCGATTTGCCCATCGATGCTGCGCCTGCTTGGCTGGATGCAACCAAGGTGGCAGATAGTGTGCAGCAGAAAGCTCAAGAACAGGGCGTGGCGATCGCTGCAGAACAGTGGGCCACTCTGACTCCATTGCAACGATTCGCCTTGATCAAACTGAGTCGCTCCGGCCACGAAAACAGCAACTTTTTACCAGCCTTGAAAGAATTTCACCTGGCCTGAGGCAGTAGCTAGCGCCTATAGCCACTTAAGGTTATTCTCTTGATTAAGCTAAGGAATCAAGATGGACTATCTGGTAAAGGTCAAGCGGTTAACGGAAAACGCCCAGCTTCCTAGATTTGCCCATGAAGGCGACGCGGGCTTAGACTTGTTTGCTAGTTCAGAAATCATTGTCAATCCAGGGGAAAGTGCGCTGATTCCAACTGGGATCAGTATTCAACTGCCGCCCTATACGGAAGCTCAAATTCGGCCCCGCAGCGGTCTGGCCCTCAAGCACCAGGTGACAGTTTTGAATACCCCAGGAACCATCGACCAAGGATACCGGGGGGAAATCGGGGTGATTTTAATTAATCACGGCACCTCCCCTTTCCAAATCACCGTTGGCATGAAAATTGCCCAGATGGTTGTCAAACCGGTGTTGCAGGTTACGGTTGAAGAAGTGCAGGAACTCGATACCACCATGAGAGGAGTCAAAGGGTTTGGATCAACAGGTCACTAACCAACGCCCGTCCTGGAATGAATATTTCTTGATGCTGGCTAAACTGGCGGCAACTCGCTCAACCTGTCTGGCATTTCCCGTCGGTGCAGTCATTGTTAAAAGCAAACAGGTTCTAGCGACTGGCTATAATGGACCTCCATCTGGCTCTGTTCATTGTATTGCCCAAGGGTATTGTTACCCTGGCTTGAGTAGTTGCGATGCCCGGCGTGATTTGCCCTCGCGGGCGGTTCATGCCGAGGCAAATGCACTGGCACAGGCTGCTAAGCATGGCATTGCCACTGATGGAGCGAGCATTTATGTCACGTTAGAACCCTGCTTATATTGCCTGAAACTGATCATTTCAGCCGGAATCCATCAGGTCTTCTATGAAACCCCGTTTATCAACGAAGCAAGTGCTCTAGTTAGAGATGCCTTCATTCAAGAGAACTTAGTTCAACTCCAGCAAATTACCCTACCAAAAGAGATGGCTGAGAAGGCCGCTTCATTCCTCCTGAATCCCACATCTATTAAAGCTGGTGGCTGCGACGCAGTTCGGTGATCTGGTCCGCCATCTCCAGAATTGCCTCTGGCATGTCGGGGCCGGTCAAAATAATATCTACATGGCTGGGCCGTCGGTTCAGGAAAGCCAGCACCTCAGTTTCAGAAATCAGACCGAAGTGAATGGCCAGGCTCAACTCATCCAGGACTACTAAATGATAGCGGCCATCCAGCACAACATCCTGGGTATAGCGCCATAGCTCCTGCAGAGACTGGCTTTCTCCCTCGTTCAGGTTGGGCGAATCAACGCAGCGGGGCAGGTTACAGCGCACCCAGTCGAGATTTTGGCCCAATTGAACAGGACGCTCAAAGCCTTGATCAATGCCGCCTTTGAGAAATTGCACAACCAGAACGGGCGTTCCCTGGCCGGCCAGCCGCAAAGCCTGGGCCATAACGTTGGTAAAAAAGCTGCGGTGAACACAGGTAAAAACCTGTACCAGCCCTTCAATCTGATGCGGTAGGTGACGGTGGGAATCCAACGACGGTGCTTCAACTTGTGAAACCATGGGTCATCCTTGTTGGTCAAAGCCAATCATGTTCAGTCCAGGAGCGAGATACACCCAGTTAATCCTGAAAGTTTGAAGTATATAGCGTATCCCGATTTTTTTCTTCCTTATAAAACACTACATATATGCTAACGTCAATCACCTTGTTGGTTAAGATTCTCTTCGGGCGGCTGCTATTTCCGCCAGCTGCAGGCGGATAAGGCAAAATAGCCTTGGAAGACTTGATGGGAGCAAGGTTGTGAGACTGGCAATTTTGGGAGGGCCGGGAGCTGGCAAGGGCACTCAAGCCAAGCAACTAAGTCAGTTTCTGGGCCTGACTTGGGTTTCAACGGGTGAGGGGTTGCGACAAGAGATTGCAGCCAGCACCGATTTGGGTCAGCAGGTGCAAACCCAGATCCTCCAGGGCGATCTGGTGCCGGATGAGGCTGTGATTGGTTGGATTCGCGATCGCCTGGTGCAGCCGGATGTGTTGGATGGATGGATCCTGGATGGCTATCCCCGGACGGCATTTCAGGCGGAAGAGTTAGATTTTCTGCTGGATGACCTGCAACAAAGGCTGGAACTGGTGGTCTGGCTAGAGGTGCCAGAGGCCGTTTTGATGGAGCGATCGCTGGCTATGGGACGGTTGGACGACCAGCCAGAAACCATTCAACGGCGGATCCAACAGTTCCGGGAGCGCAGCAGCCCCTTGATTGAGTACTACGAGTTTAATAACCGGCTCCTGCAGGTAGATGGCAGTCAGGCCATAGAGCGAGTTCACCAGGAAATTCTGGCCCGTTTGGTGATTGGGGAGTAAGGTCTGTGGCTGGAGCGACCCCTAATACTGATCGATGGGTGAGTGACGCTGTATTCTAATCAAGGTGTTGAGGCAAAAACATGACCTGGCAGCGTCCCGATGGTCGGCAACCAGATGAGTTACGGCCAATCCGATTTGAACTGAACTTTACGCGCTTTGCAGCGGCTTCTGTTTTGGCCTGTTGTGGCGAAACAAAGGTGCTGTGTACGGTTTCGGTGCAGCCCAAAGTTCCTCGTTTCCTGGAAGGCAAGGGCCAGGGATGGCTGACAGCAGAGTATCGCATGTTGCCCGGAGCCACCCAGGAACGGCACGAACGGGAGTTGGTTCGACTGTCGGGCCGCACCCAGGAAATTCAGCGCTTGATTGGTCGCAGTTTGCGCTCTACCCTGGATATGCAACTGCTGGGTGAACGCACCATTATTGTGGATGCAGATGTGTTGCAGGCTGATGCTGGCACCCGAACAATGGCTATTACGGGTGGGTTTGTGGCTCTGAAGGATGCTTTGGATAAATTGGTTCTGCGGGGCGAACTGGAGCGATCGCCGCTGGTGCATCAGGTGGCTGCGGTTTCGGTGGGTTTGCTGGATAATCAGGTCTTCCTGGATCTGAATTATCCGGAGGATCTGGCTGCTGAGATCGATTTCAATCTGGTCATGAATGAGCAACTGGAATTGATTGAGGTGCAGGGAACAGCAGAGACCGGCAGTTTTAGCCGGGCCCAGTTAAATCAAATTCTGGACCTCGGCGAAAAGGGAATCAAGGAAATTCTTCAGGCTCAGCTACAGGTGTTTGCGATCGGGTCTTCCAGTTAGACGAGGACTATTTGGGTGTTTTAGACCCTCTGGGCCAGCCGATAGGGACTGGTCAGTTTTTCCAACTGCTTCACCAGCAGACTGAGGAACAGGCCCACATCCGTGACAATGCCCACGGACTCTACCGAACCGCGATCGCTGAGTTTGGTGACCACCGCTGGGTTAATATCCACACAGACCATCTTGACCCCAGCGGGCGTCATATTGCCAACGCCAATCGAGTGCAACATGGAGGACAGCATTAGGATCATGTCAGCGCCCTGGAGCAGGCGGCTATAGTCGGCCTGGGCCTTGATTAGATCCATCTCGGTGTCTGGCAGGGGACCATCATCCCGGATCGAACCGGCCAGGGAGAACGGCACCTGATGGCGCACACACTCATAAAAGATGCCACTGGTTAACACACCCTGCTCCACAGCCTGGGCAATGCTGCCACAGCGTCGGATGGTGTTAATCACCTTCAGGTGATGCCGGTGTCCACCCCGGACAGAAACGCCCCGCTTCATGTCCACGCCCAGGGAGGTGCCCATAATGGACTGCTCGATGTCGTGCACCGCGATCGCATTGCCGCCCAGCAGCGCCTGCACATAGCCGTCCCGAATCAACTGGGACAGGTGTTCGCCACCGCCGGTATGAATCACCACTGGACCGGCGACCACGACCAATTTGCCGCCCTGGTCTCGAATCTGGCGCATTTCCCAGGCAATCTGTTCCACCAGCAGTTCCACCCGCCGTTCGCTGGAAACCCCGGCACCCATAAAGCTGAACTCCTGGGTATTGCGTTGTTCGCGGGACTCCATCTTGCGGATGGTGCGGATGCCTTCCACCCCCACAATCACGCGATCTCCCACCTGCAAATCTCGCAAAAGCTTGCACTGGGCCAGCGGTCCTTCTGGGGTTTGGCTGACTACGATAGCGCCATCCATCCGCTGGTTTTGCACCTTCACCCACTCGCAGTTGACCCGCACCTCCGTAGGATAGATAGTGGTGACGTAAAAATCATCGGGCGCGACCCCAGCAATCGTCACCGGCTCCCAGTTAATGTCGCAGATTTCCTGTGGCGGTGGCACTGCTCCCAAGTCAATCAATTGGGAAACAATCGTCTCCATCACCTCATGGGAGGGAGCAGTCACCTTAATGTCCGCCGTGGAAGTACTCTGGCGCTGTGCGCCCAAATCAAAGTTCAACACCTGGAAACTGCCGCCAGCTTCCACAATTAGATCTAGCGCCTGATTAATCAGACCGGCATCCAGCAGGTGGCCTTCCATGCGAATAGTGCGGCTCTCTATCGCTGCCGCCGCATGCTGATCGGGCAAAACCGGCTCCGTTACTCGCAGGGTCAAGCATTTGGCTGCGCCACCGGCCTTCAGAAATTCCGTCAGGGGAGTCTCCAGCACCTCAAAGCCCAGGCGTTCCAAGTGGTTGCGCAGAGCGCTGCTGGCCTTGTTCAGAATCACAGTTTGGTGAATATTGACCGCATTGCAAGCAAAGTTGACCGCATCCTCCTCCAGGATTGGAATGCGCTTTTCCTCCGGCACCCGCAGTTCAATCAGGCGATTGGAATAGGCATCAAAGGCCTGGGGATAGTAGAGCAAATAGCCATTGCTCAGGGGACAGAAGCAGGTATCCAGGTGATAAAAGCGCTCGTCCATCAACCGCAGGGACAGGACTTCGATGTCCAGCCACTTGGCAATCAGGGGATGGGAGTCCAACTCGGACCGGAAGCCATATCCCGCCCACAACCAGCGGCCTTCCCGATCCAGCAGGGCATCGCCCGCCCCCTCAAAGGGCAAATCCTTGGGCAATTCGTGGACAGTGTAACCCTGCGATTCAAACCATTCTTTGAAAAACGGCTCTTCTCCCTGCCGTTCCTTGTGGTAAAACCGGCTAAGGACAACCGTATTGCCCAGCACTAATCCAGCATTGGCGGTGAAGACCATGTCGGGCCAGCCGGGTTGCGGTTTAACCAGATCGACGATCGCATGGGAGTGGTCTTTAATCAAGTGATACAGACCCTGCCACTGTTCAACCGCCCGTTCCAGGGAAGACCGATGGACATTGCCCTCCATCCAGGGGTTAATCACATAGTCCACCTCGTAGTGATCCGGCGAACACATCAAGAAACGAATTGGAGAAGTCATAGAAAGAACCCAGTACGGCAGGATGGAAGGAATTGGCACTGCCAGGAATACCAAAACCCAATCTTCTATTCTATGGCAGAAGCTTGCTTGTTCCGGCGAACCCGCTTCCCTTGTCAGAGAAGGTTGACTTATGCCGTTACTTAAAAATGGTATGAGAAATTTTCATGCCTGCTGCGCCTGTCC
>CAZBTL010000076.1:0-16539 GCA_964494755.1 uncultured bacterium
CCTAAGTCAGGCAGTCACTCGGCATATTTGTATTGATCCATCCATCCGCAAACGCTTGGCCCTACCGAAAACCCTTCAGAGTTGGCTGCATCGCTGGTCTGGAGAGGAGGGAAGTAATACCGATTTGATCTGATGCGGCATAGAATTTACCCCACCGCCTGCGGCACCTCCCGCGCTACGCGCCGCTAACGCTAGAACCAAGGGGAGGTTGGGAGGGGTCAGATAATGCTCATCATTAAAGAGAATTGGTATCAGGTGCCGGGTGTTAGGTGCCGGGTGTCAGCCAGCCAAAATCCAAAATCCAAAATCCAAAACCCAATACCTGACGGCTGACCGCTGACCCCTATATCCCCAACTGTTGTTTCGCCAATGCCTTCAAGGCTGATCGATTCAATTTGCCCTGGGCATTGCGCGGCAGGTGGTCAACCCTGATCCAGTGTTTGGGCTGCTTAAACGGGCTGAGTTTACCCCGCAGAGCTTGCTGCAGCCCCTCAGTCAATCCAGGGGTGGGTGGGGAGACATACACCGCCGTGACCATCTGGCCCCAAAGACGGTCTTCCAGTCCTAAAACGACCACATCCTGCACCAGTCCCGTAGCCCGGATAGCGGCCTCGACTTCTGCTGGAAAGACCTTTTCTCCCCCAGTGATGATCGTGTCGCTGCTGCGGCCAACGATGTGCAGATAACCCTGGTGATCCAGGTAGCCCAGGTCATCGGGTTGATAGCAGGTGCGATCGCCAAACGGGACCGGATAGTAGCCCCAAGCCAGGGAGTCAGCGGCCAGGCTGATCCGCCCCACGGTTCCAACTGGCAGCACGACTCCGGTTTCACTTTGAATAGTCAGACGAGCATGGGGTAAGACACGCCCACTAGCCGACTGACCCTGCAAAAATTCCTCAGGCCGGAGCGCCACAACTTGGGACGCCGTCTCAGTCATCCCATAGGTCAGTGAGAGGCGAATACCCAACTGACGGGCCTGCTGCAATAACTCTGGCCAGGCTGGTGCCCCCCCCAGCAAAATGGTTCGGAAACGAGTCAGCCATGCGGCCTGCGTCGAGTTTTGCAAGAGCCGCTGCAGTTGAGTCGGCACCAGGGACAGGAAATAGTCGGACGGCTGATCAGGGATCAGATCTCCAGCTTCCAGTTGCTTGAAGGGTTGCACTATCAGATTGCCCCCCGACAACAGCGATCGCATTGCTTGCATCAAACCACTAACGTGGTAAAGCGGCAGCACACAGCAAACATTCACCTGATCCACCTGAAAGTGCTGCCGAAACCCCCGCACCGAAGCCGCCAGAGTATCCCAGGTATGCATGGCAAAGCGAACCTGACCGGAGGATCCGCCCGTGGGAATCATGATTGTGGCCGCAGGAGTGTTGGAAGAAGAAGACGCGGAAGCCAGGAAAGGACTAGACCCACCTCCCCCATCTTCCCCATCTCTCCCATCTCTCCCATCTCCCTTACCTTCCCCCCAAATGACCTGCGGTCGCGCCAGTTCCATCACCTGTTGCCACTCGGCCTGCCCCCAGTCAGGATTACCGAGAAAGACCGCCTGGTTGGTGGCACAGGCTGCCAGATAGCCGGCCAGAAAAGAGACGGGGTGACGGTCGGTCAGCAGAATCCGCCGAGGTGACGGATAGCGGGACAGATCGTCGATCCGCTGCTGCAACAGCCAGTCCAACGGCTCACTGTCGGGACAGATCAGCCAGGGATGATCAGTCGATCGCTGCAGGTAGTCGAGAGGTGATGCCATAGAACTTCCACATCGGTCGAATTCAGCCGATCAGCCTCGGCAAACCAGTGGCCGGTGCCGTAGCCAGTTGCCCGATTGCCGTTGCCCAGTTCCGCCGCCAGTTGCAGGCCAGCCTGTCGCCCAATAGCTGTTTCAAACACGGATGAAAACACGGCATCAATCCGGTGCTGCTGACAAAATTGGCGCAACCGACTGGGGAAACCGGCGATCGCGGGCTTGATGACAAACACCCCCTGCCACCCTCTTTGATAGCAGGTCTGCACCTGGGCCAACGTGGCGACTGACTCATCCAGAGCCAGGGGCGTCCGGAACTGTTGCGCCAGTTGCATCAGGAGGACAAACTGTTCCGGCGGCAGCGGTTGCTCCAAATACTCCACCTGGGAGGTGCGATCGCAGACCCGCAACCAGGCGATCGTTGCCGCTGGAGTCAATCCCCCATTGGCATCCAGGCGCAGCAGAGCCTCCGCTGGCAAAAGACGGGTCAGTTGGCCAAAGATCTCCTGCTCTTGCTCCATTGGAGCCACACCAATCTTCCACTTAAAGGTTTGGGCGCCGGTTTGCCAAAGCGATTTCCAGGCTGACAGGGCAGCAATCCCCGCTGGCAACAAGGCACACTGGGGCAATCTGGCAGCGGGCCTAGCCTGCCCCGAATGAACCAGGGAATTCCAGGCCATCTCGAAACCAAACTGGCAGGCAGGGTGGCTATCGGGAATGGTATCCAGCAGGTCAGGCCACTGTCCAACGGCCCGTTCAGTGCAGCAAGCTAAAGCCGACTCCAGACTTTCACTGCCAAACCAGGGCAGGGGGGTAATTTCTCCCCAGCCCACCCGTCCTTGACCGTCCCTGAGGCGCAACAGAATGCCCTGGCGCACCGTCCAAGGGCCATGGGCCGTCTGGAGTGGTTGACGGAACGGACGGTGATAGGGCCTAAATTCCAGTTGACAGGCTAACGATGGATCAGGATTCACAACGCTCCGGCCAGGAGAAACCCCAACCCCAACAACAGACCACTCCAGAAATGCAGGCCAACCGCAATAAATTTGCAATTGCTGACCCGTTCTGGCTGGTCATGGTAGCGGGAGACATGGCGACTCAGATGCAGCGCCAACGGCAAGCTGGCAACTATCAGCAACGTGGTGGGCGGAAACACCTGCAACACCACAAACAGCACGGTCAACACATAGAGGCTGCCACTGACCCAGGGCAGCAAATTGGCCGATCGCTGCGTGCCCAGCCGCACAATCGGCGATCGCTTGCCCACGGCTGCATCATCCTTAATCTGGTGAAAGTGGGAACAAAACAGGATCAGGCTGGTAGCAACGCCAACAATCACGGAGGCGGCCAGCAGGGGCCAGGATAGGGTCCGGGTCAGACTGTAGTAGGCTGTAGCACAGAGCAGTGGGCCAAAACTGATGAAACAGATCACCTCGCCCACCCCCAGATACCCCAGTCGAAATGGCGGTCCCTGATAGGCATAGGCCAGGCAACAGCCCAACAGGGTCAACCCCAGTACCGTTGGCTCTTGCTGGATCCAGGCAATGGCAATCACCAACAGAATGGCGGCCAGCAGCAGCAGGTTGGCAATCCAAAAGATGAGTTGCTTATTGCCGGTCAAATTGACAATGGAATGGGCCTTGTTAATATCAACGCCAGTCTCAGCGTCGAACACATCGTTGCTCAGGTTCTCCCAAGCCAGAATTAGGATGGCGGCCAGCAAAAACATCAGGCAAATCCTAAGCGGCACCTGTCCCTGCTCAAACAGCGCGATCGCCACACTGACCCAAACTGGGATAATGACGACGCTGTACATCGGCGGCTTGATGGCGGCCAGCCACAACTTGCTGGTTGTCCGATCAATCGTCTTGGTGGTCATGCACTGGGGCGGTTAAACTTCATACAGCTTTAAGTTGCTTTACCATTCTACGATCCACGGCAACGGCCAGCCCATCGGCAATGTAAACTTTGCTGCTGTCCTCAAGCGCTGGTTGTAACCTGCTGGAGCAAGCCCGTGATGGGCGATCTCAGACTTATACTGGGTATTAAAGTTCTCTAGTCCCTTGTTACATGCCAGTCACACCGTACTGCAAGAACTTATTTCAAACTCGTCATGATCTGTATCAATTTCTGCTAAGTTGCCGCCAGCTTTCTGACGAGAAAAATCAGAACCAAACTGTTAGCATTTCTCTCAAGATTGATCCCGTTCATCCCGTAATTGCGCTTCAAACTCTGGCCCATCCCCAACAACCCAGCTTCTATTTTGAAAAACAAGAATTAGAGAATCATCTGACGTTCAATCAGGATGGATTTGCGATCGCTGCCTTTGGTACATCCCTTCACTGGCAGCTAGAAGGGGGAGATCGATTCCATCAGGCTAAATTGTTAATTGAATCCACATTGGCTAATGCCATCATTGCGGGAGAAACTGATCTCCCTTTTTCTGGACCCCATTTCTTTTGCAGTTTTTCCTTTTTTGATTACAGCCATTCGGAGCAATCTGCTTTCCCAGCGGCCACGATCTTTTTGCCCGCTTTTCAGATTACCTATTACCATCACCACTGCATTCTGGTGATGAATTTCATGATTCATGCCGACACCTGTCTGGAGACCACCGTTGATACCCTTTGGGACAACGTGCAGGCGATCCGGTCCTTGCCAGCCGAGCCCTTAACACCCCTGATCTGCACCCGTCCGGCCTTAAAAACGGTGGATGTCACCTCGACGGAGCATTTTCAGCAGGCCGTGCAGGCGGTTCTGAAAACCATCCAGTCCGGATCCTTAAACAAGGTGGTGCTGGCCCATGCCGTCGATGTTATGTCGCCGGTCGCCTTCCACCGGGTAGACTCGCTGGTCAATTTGCGGCGGTTGTATCCCGACTGCTATCTGTTTGCCAGCAGCAATGGTCAGGGCCAGCATTTTCTTGGCGCCAGCCCGGAGCGGTTGATCCGCCTGCGCAACCACCAGTTAATCACCGATGCCCTGGCTGGTTCCGCCCCCAGAGGCCAAACCACTTGCGAGGACGCCCATCTGGCCAGCAGCTTACTTAATACTCCCAAGGAGTTACACGAGCATCGGGTGGTGCTGGACTTTATTACCCAGCAACTCAGTTCTCTAGGTCTGGCGCCCCAGTGCGCCCCCCTGCGATTGCTTCAGTTATCTAATATTCAGCACTTGCAAACCCCCATCCACGCCGCCGTTTCACCCGGTATTCATCTGCTAGATATCGTGGCAGAGTTGCATCCAACCCCTGCCGTAGCTGGTGTTCCCAGGGATCTGGCTTGCGAGCAAATTTATCGCTATGAGTCCTTCGAGCGATCGCTCTATGCCGCCCCCATCGGCTGGGTCGATCACCATGGCAATGGGGAGTTTGCCGTCGGCATCCGCTCGGCCCTGATTGATGGCTGCCATGCCCGCCTGTATGCCGGAGCGGGAATTGTGGCCGGTTCCGATCCAGCCAGGGAAATGGCAGAAGTTCAGCTAAAACTGCAGGCTCTGCTGCAAGCTCTCGTATGAATGCCGCGGATGTAACCCAGAACCTTACACTGAAAGAGCACTCGGCGGTTTCCCCTTTTCCCCGCACCCCGCTCCATGGCCATTGATTTCAGTAATACCAACTCTGTTTGGGCCTCTATCCTGGTGGAAACCCTGTGGAGGCTGGGGCTAACCCATGCCGTGATCTGTCCGGGATCTCGCTCAGCCCCACTGGCAGTTGCCTTTGCAGCCCATGCCCAGATCACAGCCATTCCGGTGTTGGACGAGCGATCGGCCGCTTTTTTTGCCCTGGGTCTGGCTCGTCAACAGCATCGGGCGATCGCACTGGTTTGCACCTCTGGCACCGCTGGCGCTAATTTTTATCCGGCCGTCATCGAGGCGCGGGAAAGCCGGGTGCCGTTGTTGGTTCTAACTGCCGATCGCCCACCGGAACTGCGGGACTGTAACGCCGGACAATCCATTGACCAGCACAAACTTTACGGCGCCTATCCCAACTGGCAAACCGAATTAGCCCTGCCCTCGCTGGAACTGTCCCGGCTGACCTACCTGCGCCAAACAGTAATCCACGCTTGGGAGCGAACACACTATCCGGTTCCCGGTCCGGTGCATCTCAACCTGCCCTTCCGGGATCCCCTAGCACCCACGCCAGAACCCCGAGCCCAGGCCCTTACCCTCAGCTTCGATGCCAACGATTTCTTCTCAACGGTAAATTCGGAGCATTACTGGCCCCTCCCATCTGGCCCAGCAACCCTGCCCGATTGGCGCCCCTCCAGCCACGGCATTATTGTGGCTGGTCCGGCCCAGCCAATCTCACCGGAACGCTATTGTCGCGCGATCGCCCGCCTCTCCCAGAGCCTGGGTTACCCCATCCTGGCCGAAGGGCTGTCACCCCTACGGAACTACGCCGACCTGACCCCCAATTTAATTACCACCTACGACCTGATCCTGCGCAATCCAACCCTGGCCACCAAACTGGCCCCGGACACAGTGATTCGTATTGGGGAAATGCCTACCAGTAAGCAGCTACGCACCTGGCTGGAAATCACCCAACCCCGTCAATGGATCCTGGATCCCTATGGCAATAATCTGGATCCCCTGCATGGCAAAACCACCCATCTGCGAATTGCTGTCGAGTCACTTCTTGCCACTCCCCTAGAAGGTCCGGGCGAAACCAGTCCCTATCTACAACTTTGGTGTTCAGCCGAAACCATTACCCGGAAAACCCTAGACCAAACACTCATACAAACCAGGGACTTATTCGAAGGCAAGGCCGCCTGGTTACTGTCCCAAAGCCTGCCCCCTGACACCCCGCTGTTTATCAGCAGTAGCATGCCGGTTCGGGATGTGGAGTTTTTCTGGGCTCCTGGCAATTCCCACATCTATCCCTATTTCAACCGAGGCGCCAACGGCATTGATGGCAGCCTTTCCAGCGCCTTGGGAATTGCCCAGCATCGATCCGGAGTCATGCTGACGGGAGACCTGGCCCTGCTGCACGACACCAATGGGTTTCTGCTCCGCCCCCACTTTTCCGGTCACCTGACCATTGTCCTGATCAACAACAACGGCGGCGGCATTTTTGAAATGTTGCCCATTGCTCAGTTCAACCCACCCTTTGAAACCTTTTTTGCCACTCCCCAGTCGGTCGACTTTGCCCAATTGTGTCGGACCTACGGCATCAGCTACGAGAAAATTACCAATTGGCAGCAATTGATCCAATATCTCAATCCACTGCCCGATCGCGGCATCCGTCTGCTGGAAATTCCCACCGATCGCAAGGCCGATGCCCTTTGGCGTCAAAATAATCTAGGGACATTTGCTGCAACTGTCCTGACTGAGCGATAGACGCCCCTTAGGTTTGACCATTGACACTATGCAAGTTGACTGGCAAGTAGCCAAAACCTACGAAGACATTCTGTATCACAAGGCTGGTGGGATGGCCAAAATCACCATCAACCGCCCTCATAAGCGCAATGCCTTTCGACCTAAAACCGTGGTCGAGCTCTACGATGCTTTTGCCGACGCCCGAGAAGATACCCGCATCGGGGTGGTTCTGTTCACTGGGGCAGGTCCCCATACGGATGGGAAATATGCCTTCTGCGCTGGGGGAGACCAATCCGTGCGGGGCATGGCGGGGTATGTCGGGGAAGATGGCATTCCCCGGTTGAATGTGTTGGATCTGCAACGTCTGATCCGGTCCATGCCCAAGGTGGTCATTGCCCTGGTCGCCGGATACGCGATCGGGGGCGGTCATGTCCTCCACATTCTGTGCGACCTAACCATCGCCGCAGATAATGCCCTCTTTGGCCAGACTGGCCCCAAGGTTGGCAGTTTCGATGGTGGCTTTGGAGCCAGCTACCTAGCTCGCATCGTCGGCCAGAAGAAAGCCAGAGAAATCTGGTACCTCTGCCGTCAGTACAATGCCCAACAGGCGCTGGAAATGGGACTGGTCAATTGTGTCGTGCCCGTCGAACAGCTAGAAGCAGAAGGGATCCAGTGGGCCCAAGAAATCCTGGACAAAAGCCCGATTTCGATCCGCTGTCTCAAAGCAGCCTTTAATGCTGACTGTGATGGGCAGGCAGGCTTACAGGAGTTAGCAGGCAATGCCACCCTCTTGTACTATATGACCGAGGAAGGGGCCGAAGGCAAACAAGCATTTCTGGACAAAAGAGAGCCGGACTTTCGTCAATATCCCTGGTTACCTTAAGTGGAAAAGCGTCGGCGGATTTCCTTTGAAACTCGACAACTTTACAGATGAAGCAATCTGTCTAGCCAGCACCAAACCAAGCAATCGATTGGCATTGCAGGGATCAGCCCATTGCTATTCCATCTATAGCAATCCTAAATGACTGGTGAACGACTGGATGGTGAAAGGGCTTTGTGAGAAGGATTTCCTGCGGAAACCTTTGACAATCCTAATCGGATCGCTATAAACCCACAAAATTGATTGCGGTCCAGGGGTTCATTTGTCGCCGGAAACCGACACTGGTTCAACCAAAGCTGACATCCGCTCAACCTCCAGCGGATCGATCCCGAACCCATTTACAGCAAATTTGTCAGTCGCCCCTTCCTGTAAGCCTCCGGATGCTAGCGACAGGGCTTTTTGCTGCCAGGCCATGATTCCTTCCAGGCTCTCCCAGGCTGGCGCGAAGGGGGGCAGTGCCAGTGTACAAGCCTTCCAAGCACTCTGAACAGCAACATTGAGTTGCCGACAGTAGCCGCCACGACGACCTTCTGGAACATAGTAACGACAGTGGCGGCAGGAGGAGGTCAGGCAATTTAATGATTTCATGAGTTAAGGAGTAAAAGGCTTTGCTAATCAGGGGGATCAATATCTATTCTGAAGTATCGAAAAATCACACAGCGTGAACGATAAGGTTTGCAGATCGCTACCCGGTTAGGTTTCCGGGATCAGTGTTTCAAAATGCAGTTTAGATTGTTTTCAACTTTAGAAAATCCACCAAAATTTGAGTCGGGATCCAGAACAGTTAACCTTTAAGTTAAGGTGCTAGGCTGGCGCGAAAATCATCGGGGATCAAGAAAAACTGTATTCAAACTACGGATCCAATGCATGCGTAGATGTGCAGAAATTTCTTCCCTGTCCTAACTGGTATCCGTGATTTCTTGGGGTTGTTTTGTGTATCACATTAGTCTCATTTTTAGACAGAGTAAGGTTACCGAAATTCTGGCTTGAATTTCTGTGTTGCTAGAAAAGATTCAGTGGATCTACGGTGGACAGCAGCAGCCCTTAAGCCGAAGCCAACTTACCACCGTTTGGCTACACAAAGGGAACAGACCGTCCATCGCTCTAACTCCCCTTGCGGAGTAGGGCTCTGACATTGGGGGCAAAGGGGTAATTGCTGGGCTCGTTTCTGGATCACAGCTGACCAGCGCTTGAATGCTCGCACGGGATCGTCCTGCTGATCAGACGCCAACCTGGGTTGTTGCAATGGGCTGCCATCCTTCAGGCGGCTGGGATGGTTTTGCCAAATCTGTTCCTGTTGCATCGTTCCTGGAACAGCAGACCGAACTGAAGTGTCCCATTGGGCGGGTGAAAAGCGAATATCCCGCAGGCTGATCCCCAGTTGAGTATTCAGCTTGTCCAGAATCCGCTGACGCTCAAACACCAGGTTTTGGGCCCAGGCAGAACTGGCGGTTGCCACCTGTAACACCCCTCGTTGAATGGACAGGGGACGGGTCTGGGCCGCCACGACACTGCCAACAATTTCTGGCCAGTGGCCCATCAAGGATTGCAACTGGCGTTCTTGTGGGGGAACCCGGTGTTCCAGCTTTTGGAGAACATGATGCAGGGATTGGAAAGCCATTACCTTAACTAAAGAAATTCAAGATTCTGGGGATGAAAGTGGTGCGCGCAGCCGAAAAGAGTGTATAACTTATCCTCGATCCCTGGGCCAGTGACCATTAACTTCCTTCAGGTCGTAAATCAGGCTAGGCGCAATAGCATCTACCCTACACGACGGTTAGAAGTTTGAGTGTTGCCAGGCTGTTAAGCTTGTGAGTTGAGTTTCACTGTCGTCCACCAATCGGTCGCAGGAGGCGTTGTATGCGTCCATTTTCCCGGATAGAGTCCCCCAAACCGTCCTCTCAACCCTATCCTTTGGATCCAGTGTTGCAGGTTGCGCTGTCTAATTTGGACATCCAACTCGAGCAGGAATTGGCTCGCTATCGGCGATCGCGGATTGCCATGGCGCCATCCCCTCGTGGGCGGCGGCGGTCAGGCAGACAGGCGGTCAATTTGTTGTCCGTTGGTCCGGCAGCCGCGCCGACGGCGTCTAGTGCAACCGGATTGGCCACCCTGCAACTGTCTTCTCCTCCTAGTGAACAGCCACAGGTCTATCAGGATGCGGCGTCCCCAATTGACAGGACAGGGGACAGACCAGATCAGTTATCTGTCCTAGATCAGGATCGGGATCACATGGGAGCCTCGATGTCCATGTCGGAGGCAGAGAGTTCGCTGATGTGGCATCCCAGCAACAACCACGGGGAACTGCCGAGCCATCCGTCCGTGGATGAACTAGTCGGCAAGGCGGGGGAAGCGCTAGATGACTATTTGGAGTCTTCGGAAGAATTACTTAAAAGCCTGTCAGAGGAGGAATCGGCGCTGCAGACTGAGCAGACTTTTATGAAAAGCTTGCTGACCCCGCTGGGGTTAGGTTCGATGCTGCTGCTGCTGGTTTCGAGCGCCATGTTCGGCTATGTGCTGATGAACCCGACCATTTTCAGTCGGTTACTGGCCTTCCGGAATCCGCTAGTAGGCGTCAGTCCACAGCCCTCTGTGGCCGTTCCTGAGTCAGCCGAATCAGCATCAGCCACAGCACCAGTTCCGAACCTGGCCTCCAGGGAGTTCCAGGATTTAAGCCTGAATTCTCTCGGCACCCTCTCAGCCGGACCGACGGCTGGTACAGCCCGGTCTATTCCCCTGGATCCCAGTTCCACTGCTCTGCAATCCCTGGTGGGTTCCACCACGGCTGGAGCAACTGGCACAGCCGCGATCGCCCCTGCGACAAGCGCCACAACCCCTTCATCGGTCTCTGCGGCCACCATGGCTTCGCCGGTTGTTCCAGCTAAACCGGCAGTGGCTCCGGTTAGCCGACCCATTGCTCCTCCAGTTCAGGCTCCTGTCGAGCCTCCTGCCGCCCCCCGTCAGGCCTATCAGCCGCCGGTAACTCGCAGTGCGCCTGCAGCTCCGGTTGCAACCGCACCTGCACCCAGGAAAAAGGTTCAGCCACCAGCAGCACCGGTAGTAGTACCCGCTAAGCCCAGCCAGACCGTCAGCAGCCCGTCGACTACAGCCTCAGCCGAAGCTCGTCGCTATAAAGTTGTGACCAACTTCGAAGGCGATCGCAGCCTGGAGTCGGCCCGCCAGTCGGTGCCCGATGCCTATGTCCGAAACTTTCCAGACGGGGCCAAGGTCCAGCTAGGAGCCTATAGCGATCAAAAGGCAGCCGAAGCCCAGGCGGAGGCTTTGCGTCAGCAGGGAATTCAAGCGGAAGTCTATCAGCCTTGACGACTCCCAGGAAAAAGGTGCGGTAGTATTGAGAGAAAGTTAGATTCCAGGGCCTGATTCTGATGGTTTCTGGTCAATGGGTTTCGACTTTTTTTCAACACTCTTTGTTTGAGGAAGCCGAACATGGGGCTGTTTGACCGGATCATGCGAGTATTTCGCGCTAATCTGAATCATCTGATTAGTCAGGCGGAAGACCCAGAAAAAATTTTGGAGCAGACCGTCCTGGATATGCAGGATGATTTGATCCAGCTACGGCAGGCAACCGCCCAGGCGATCGCTACCCAGAAACGCACAGAACGGCAATATTCCCAGGCGCAAACCACAGCGGATGAGTGGTATCGGCGGGCCCAGTTGGCGCTGCAGAAAGGGGATGACAATTTAGCCCGGGAAGCGCTTGGTCGGCGCAAATCCTATCAGGACACTGCCACTGCCTATAAGTCCCAAATTGACCAACAGGTCACCATTGTGAACCAGTTGAAGGAAAACCTGCGCAAACTGGAAAGCAAGATTGCCGAGGCCAAAACCAAAAAGGATCTCTACATTGCGCGGGCTCGCTCGGCTAAGGCAACCCAGCAAATTAACGAAATGTTGGGTCGAGGCGGCACTGGCACTGCCATGGCGGCCTTCGAGCGCATGGAAGAGAAAGTCTTGCAAATGGAAGCCCAGGCTGAAGCCGTTGCTGAACTGAGTGTGGATGACCTGGAACAACGGTTGGTCGCTCTGGGTGAAGCCGATGATGTGGAAGCCGAGCTGGCCGCAATGAAAAACCAACTGCTGGCCGGTTCCTCCGACGTGGCCCAGCTACCCTCCAGCCCCCAATCCATTTCAAGCAGCGATCAAGAATTGGAAAAATTGCGCTCCCAACTGGACAGTTAGGTAAGACCGGTGCGGCATTCCCCGCAGCCCTTACCAACCAGTACCTTGAAATCCCGCCCAGGGTTCGCTCCAACCGCAGCCGGAACTGGGTCAGCAACCTGCCGCCTGTTGCGCTGTCTTAAAAAATTTGCCGCTATCTAGCCATTTTCAGGTTGATGTTTCTACACTGGAACGAGGATGTTCGATTTTGCATCGTAATTCCGCATTCTCACTCTAACCGACTCCATTCCTGAAACCCTTTTGCGATCGCATCCCGATCTGCGATCGTCCCCTCTGTAGCATTCGTTGAAGGAAACAAGACTCATGGGACTGTTTGACCGTGTCAGCCGGGTTGTTCGAGCCAACATGAATGATCTGGTCAGCAAAGCTGAAGATCCAGAAAAGATCCTGGAACAGACCATTATCGATATGCAGGAGGACCTGGTGCAGATGCGTCAGGCCGTTGCTAGCGCTATCGCCAGTCAGAAACGGCTGCAACAACAATACAACCAGGCCCAGTCTGAAGCTAACAACTGGCAGCAACGGGCCCAGCTAGCCCTTCAGAAAGGGGAAGAGAACCTGGCCCGGGAAGCGCTGATGCGCAAGAAAACCAATTCGGAAACGGCAACTAGCCTCAAGACCCAACTGGATCAGCAGACTGTCATGGTGGACCAGTTGAAGCGCAACCTGGTGGCCCTGGAAGGCAAAATCTCCGAAGCCAAAACTAAGAAGGATATGCTGAAGGCCCGCGCCTCTGCAGCCAAGGCTAACGAACAATTGCAAAGCACCGTTGGTCGCCTGGGCACCGGCAGTGCTATGGCGGCCTTTGAGCGCATGGAAGAAAAAGTGCTACAAATGGAAGCTCGCTCCCAGGCTGCCGGTGAATTAGCTGGGAATGCGCTCGAAGAACAATTTGCTCTGCTGGAATCCAGTGGAGATGTGGATGAAGAACTGGCCGCCATGAAAGCCCAGCTTCTGGCAGGCTCATCCCAGGCTCAGGCCCAACTGCCGGGCACGGAAACCACGACGGATCAACCGAAAGCGTCCGCCGCTCCTACTGATGTTGATGCAGAGTTGGAAGCCCTCAAAACCAAGCTCGATCAGCTGTAAACCGCCAGTCGTTGAATCCTCATGGTGCCGAGGGGGCGTTGTATCAAACGTCCCCTTTGTTTTGAATTCTTGGAACCAACTTTGAATCCTTTGAACCAGCCATCAGATTTTTGAGTTGGCGGCAAAGTAAGGATAGAACCGGCAGTGTATCCTGATGAATGGACAATTTTCTCTAAAACTCTGAAACCTGTGCTGGACCTCAAGCTGATCCGAGACAATGCCGATTTAATACAGGAGCGGCTTAACCGTCGAAATAGCGGCTACGACCTGCAACCCATCCTGCAACTGGACAAACAGCGGCGGGAACTGGAAGGGCAGCGATCGCACCTCCAGGCCCGCAGCAACGAAATTGGCAAACAGGTCGGTCAGAAAATCAAATCCGGCGCGGATCCAAACGGAGCAGAGATCCAGGCTCTGAAACAGGAAGGCAATGACATCAAAGCCAAACTAACCGACCTGGAACCCCAGGAAAAGGAACTCAAAACCCAGATCGATGCATTGCTGCTTAACCTACCCAACCTACCGGCCGAATCAGTACCGGTCGGCAAAGATGAAACGGAAAACGTTGAGGTGCGTCGCTGGGGTGATGAGCTAAAGCCAACTTTATCGAACCCCTTACCCCATTGGGAATTGGGAGAGAAACTGGGCATTCTCAATACCGAGCGGGCCACCAAAGTAGCCCAAACCCGCTTCGTCATGCTGTTGGGGGCTGGTGCAGCCCTGGAACGAGCCCTGATCCAGTTCATGCTGGCCCAACAAATCGCTGCTGGCTATCTGGAAGTCCTACCACCGTTTCTGATTAACACCCAGTCCCTAACCGCTACGGGCCAACTGCCCAAATTCGCCGAAGAAAGCTTCCGCTGCCAGGGTGATGATCTGTGGCTGACCCCCACGGCTGAGGTTCCAGTCACAAATCTCTACCGGGATGAAATTCTTTCAGCGGAAGACTTGCCGATCTATCACTGCGCCTATACTCCCTGTTTTCGGCGGGAGGCAGGCAGCTACGGACGGGACACCCGGGGCTTAATCCGGTTGCACCAGTTTAATAAAGTGGAATTGGTCAAACTGGTTCACCCCACGACCTCCGAGCAGGAACACCAAGCCTTGGTGCAAAACGCTGAAGCCATTTTGCAGGCACTTCAGTTGCCCTATCGGGTGATTGAACTCTGCACCGGAGATCTGGGTTTTGGTGCTGCCAGATGTTACGACCTGGAAGTCTGGTTACCCGCGGCCAGAACCTATCGAGAGATCTCTAGTTGTTCCAACTTCACCGATTTCCAGGCTCGGCGGGGCAATATCCGCTTTAAGGAAGCTGGACAAAAAGGCACCCAGTTTGTTCACACATTGAACGGTTCCGGGCTGGCAGTTGGCCGCACCATGGCCGCAGTGCTGGAAAACTATCAGCAACCGGATGGTCGGGTTCGCATTCCCGATGTCCTGCAACCCTATTTGGGCCGAGAGTTCCTTTAACGAGAAAGTGCTCAAGTCGCTGCCAGATGCGTAGTGGCTGCTAACGACTCAATTAATTAACCACACCCAATTCAGTCGCTGTCGTTCCCTCTCTGACAACTCCGGTAAGTTCGGCTGAACCTCTGGAACGAACCTTCCATTGTCCACCTGTTGCAAACCAAATCATTGTTACAGGGCATAGAGCGTTATCTTGCCTGCGTTCAACCTTCTACAATAGATAGACTAACTAGCGTTTCTACTCAACTGTCACATTATGTCCGTTCTGGCCGCGATCGCCGTATTGGCTGTTTTGATTGTTGTCCATGAGTTAGGGCACTTTATTGCGGCCCGTGCTCAGGGCATTTATGCTAATCGCTTTTCCATTGGCTTTGGTCCAGTGCTCTGGAAATATCAGGGGCCAGAAACCGAATATGCTCTGCGAGCATTTCCATTAGGCGGCTATGTTGGCTTTCCTGACGACGACCCTGACTCGCCAATCCCGCCCAATGACCCCAACCTGTTGCGCAATCGGCCAGTGTTAGACCGGGCCATTGTCATCAGCGCTGGGGTGATTGCCAATCTGTTGTTTGCCTACCTGGTCTTGGTTGTACAAGTCGGAACGGTTGGGATTCAGGAGTTCAACCCCCAACCTGGCGTCAAGGTACCGGACGTCAAGACGGAGTTAAGTGCGGCTGCGGCCAGGGCTGGCATCCAGGCTGGAGATGTGGTTCTGGCAATTGATGGTCAGGAATTAGGCGAATCTCGAGCGGCCATCCAGAAACTAATGACCGAGATCCAGACCCGCCCCAACCAGAATCTCGCCCTCACGATCCAGCGACAGGGACAGACCCTCTCCGATCCCATCATTGTTACCCCCCAACCGGGTGATGATGGCAAAGGTAAAATTGGCGTGCAACTGTCGCCGAATGGCACGTTGGAACGGCGGCGAATCGGCAATCCAATTGCCGTATTCAGTATGGCCGCTGAAGAATTTCAGCGAATTACAGTCCTGACCGTGCAGGGATTTGCCCAACTGATTACCAACTTCGGTCAGGTTGCGGACCAGATTTCTGGTCCAGTAAGGATTGTGGACGAAGGAGCGCGCCTGGTCCGCTCCGATGCTGCCAGCCTGTTCAGCTTCGCCGCACTGATCAGTATCAACCTAGCCATCATTAACATTTTGCCACTTCCCGCCCTGGATGGCGGCCATCTGGCTTTCCTGCTGCTTGAGGGGTTGCGCGGCAAACCCTTGCCCAACAACGTTCAGGATGGCGTGATGCAAACCGGGTTGATGCTCTTGCTGGGGTTGGGAATCTTCCTAATTGTCAGAGATACCACCCAACTGGAATCGATTCAGAAACTCTTCCGATGAGGGGAACTAACCCAGGTCAATCCAGCTTCACAAAGCTATCAGAATCAATCATCTAAGCCTATCTGGTAAGCCTATCTGGCAGTTTCCCTGGAAGCTGCCAGATTTTTATACCCAGCGTCGGGCACCCTGCGATCGCCGCAACCAAGCAACTATCCTGATTGCGGCAATTGGCCCAACCCACCCATTCACCCTGCCCTCCCCCCTGACCAGCCACACCGGACAGGGGCAACCCGCACAAACCCCATCCAGCAGCAGGATCCAAAGGCATCTGACAGCTTGCCGCAGCCCAGAAAAATCAATTCACCCAAAATCTTGGCTGAGAAGCCACGTATCGGTTTGTAAAAAATCTGATTTCTTTTATGATGGATAGACATATCCATCACTCACTCTAGAGAACCTGCACTTTTTACTAACACTAGAGGATTCGACTATATGACCATAGCTGTCGGACGCGTACAGCCGACTCGGGGATGGTTTGACGTCCTC
>CAZBTL010000077.1:0-3975 GCA_964494755.1 uncultured bacterium
CTTTCACAATCCTGATCGGATCGCTATAGGAGAGTTGTTATGTCAAAAGAGAAAAAGGGCAACAGAGAAACCAAAAAGCCCAAAGCGCCATCGGATGGGACTAAGAAGTAAAAGAAAGACCCCAGGAGGCATGATGGACCTGTAACCCTTTGCTCGAAATGGATAAAGTCGAGCTTAACTGAACGTTAGTACAACGCCTGCATCAACTGTTTACGAAAGTCTTTGGTCAGAGGATGGTCATCTCCCAACAGGGAAAAGACAGACAACATGGCCTTGCGAGCGCCATCGTTACGGTAGCGACGATCTTTGCGGATAATCTCTAACAATTTCTCCAGGGCTGGCTCATACTGCTGATCCAGAATCAATTGGGCCGCCGTATGAAACGCCTGATCTAGTTCCCCTGCGGCGGCTGGCTCCTGGGTAATCTGCTTAAACTGGATCAAATCCTGGTAAGCCTTGGCCCGGGCATACACATCCTTTTCGTATTCCTGGATCGGCATCAGTACGGCCTTGGCCTTTTCCAACTGGTCCGCCTGGATGTAAAACTCAGCCGCTTCTAGCATCAGCTGGCGATTCTCTGGATATTGCAACAGCAGGTCTTCCAGGATTGCCTGGGCTTTTTCCACTTGGCCCTGATCGGCTGCTGCAAACAGTGCATCCAATTGCTGATCCAGTAAAGAGGACAGGTTTAATTGCTGGAGCAGTTCTCGAATCTGAGGCTCGGGCAAAACGCCCACAAAACCATCCCGCACCTGCCCATTGGTGACAATCTTGACATCGGGGACACCCTGAACCCCATATTGATTGGCCAAGGTGGGATTTTCGTCGATATCGACTTTGGCTAGAACAAAGTCATATTCCTGAACCAGTTTCTCCAGAATCGGCTTGAGCATCTGGCAGGGACCGCACCATTGGGCATAGAAGTCCACCAGCACAGGCTTTTCCTGGGAGCGGGCCAGAACTTCGGTGGCAAAATTATCCTGATTGACTGCAAGTGATGTGCCCATGATGGTCGGTTACGGCGGGTGGTGGCAGTAAGGACAAGGGGGAATGATGAACGGGTAGGAGGCAGAACACCTGGATCAGGCAATGGCCTAACCGCGATACTCCTCACTGTCGTCTGAGGGCTGATCGGACTTGGACTGATCGATTTCTTCCTTAAAACCCCGCAGTGCCTTCCCCAGAGTGCCACCCAGTTCAGGAATCTTTTTCGGTCCAAAAATCAAAATGGCAACGATCGCAATAATAATAACTTCGGGCCAACCCAGACCAAACATTCCCTTCTCCTATACCTAACTTTTCCTCACTATAGACGGCAATGGCTTGGATTGAGCAGCGCCTACTGTTCAATCGGTAGGTTGAGCCAGTGGCCGAGTTCATAGGCCAGCCAGTTTAGTTCAGCCTGGGTGCCGTAAAAGTCGCAGGTTTCTGTGCCAATCCAGAGCCGTAACCGATGGCGATCGCGACGCAGTCTTTCCAGTTTCCAGATATAGCGGCGAGGCAACCGGCGAGCCCGACCGTACTGCCAGTGAAACAACTGCTGGGCAATGATAATTTCCTGACGGTCAATGACTAACTGGGAGCGACGACACAGCCGCATCAGCACCAGCACCAGCAGAAAGCCCATGCCCCAGAAGGTCAGCGGTGAAAACAGCAGGATCAGGGCCACCAATACCAGCCAGGGGCGATCGCCGGAAAGGGTCATTTGGCGAGCTGGAATCAGCAGGGTCAGGCAGTTTCGCTGGCGAGCCACCTGGATTTGACTATGCCTGGGTTGTTGCAGCGGCAAGGCCGAATCTACAGGATTGAGATCCGAACAGTCCAATTCGGATGCCGCTTCCTGAGCCGAATCCGGTCGCTGGCTCAAGCTGGGTTCAGTCAACCAGCATAACCAGGTTCTGAACCGGGGACTGAGGCCATTGGTAGCAGTGCTGTCAAGGCGTAAATCGGCCTGCAGCAAATCCGCCGGATGCTGACCCGTCACCAGATACAGCAGCGTTGCCCCCAAACTGTATAGATCGGAAGCCGGAACCGTCCGTCCGCCAAACTGTTCCGGTGGCATATAGCCATAGGTGCCCACGACCGTAATTGTTCCGCCTTCAGTGGCGGCCAGGGTCTGCACAGAACCAAAGTCCACCAAATAGACCTGACCCGGACTATTGCCCGATCGGTTGGTCAACAGAATGTTGCTAGGTTTGATATCGCGGTGAATCACCGCCGGTTGACGGGTATGCAAGTAATCCAAAATTGCCAACAGGGCGCTGGCCAGTTGCTGCACTTCCGCTTCCGTAAACACCCGGCCGGCCTGCAATTGTTGCTCTAACGATTGAGCTGGTATGTAGGTTTGCACCAGGGCAAACCCTTTAGTCGTGGGCGAGTCAAATTCAAAATAGTCCTGATAGCGAGGAATGGCGGGATGATCCAGCGCTTTTAGGGTTTCCGCTTCCCGCTCAAACAGCTTCAAGTCCTCCCAGCGAAAGTCACCACTAAAGGTGAGAAGCTTCACCACCACCTGCTCCTGGGTAGCCAGATCCATCGCCAGCCAGGTCTGCCGACCCGCTTTCTTGCCCAACGGCTGCAGCAATTGATAGCGATCGCGTAACGGCTGCAGCGCCGTCACACTGTCTCGCTGAGGCGGCATCGGTTCGAAAGCTGAACTGGTCATTCCCTGGTTTATCCGGCAACTAGACCTGTTCTAACATTCAGCCCAGATCCTTAACAAACCGCCAGGGACAGTTTCATGCCGGAGGCAAACCCCGCTCAGCCGAGCGACGAGGCGGGTTACTGGCCATACGGACGGGCAAACCAGGATCCCGACTAGCCCGTTGGAACTGGAATGCCTCTCGATTTTGGGCTAAGACAAAGGCAGCCACCGCCAGGAGAAAGTAACCAAAGGCTTTTTGCAACTGGTGCGGCGAAACAAAGCGGGTCAGATAGGCTCCTGGAAGGGTTCCCAGACTGGCGGCAACAATGAAGGAAACCACAAGATTCCAGTCCAGCGGCACCCGCCCCAAATATCCCAGAAAACCAGCCGCCGAATTCAACACGATAATCAGCAGGGAAGTCCCGATCGCCTGCTTCATCGGCAACTTGCCCAACAACACCAGGGCCGGGACGATGGCAAATCCACCCCCTACTCCCACTAGCCCGGTCAGGATGCCAACCCCCCATCCTTCCGTCAGCAGCCACAACCAACAATAGGGACAAACCGGCGGCGGATAGGAGGCCAGTGGGTCAGCCGGTTGCAGCGATCGGGCACTACGCCGAATCATGAACAGCGCCGCCAGCACCATCAGCCCCGCAAACAGCAGCATTTGGAAGGTGGGCGTCACCAGGGGCAGAGTGGCGATCCGAGCCCCGACATAGGCCCCCAGCATGGTCGCAGAGCCAAAGATCAGGGCCGTTTTGAGGTTGACATACCCAGATCGCCAATGGGGAATCAGCCCCAGCAGACTGACCGTACCCACGATCGCTAAGGTCATGGCAACCGCTGACTTCGTCGGCACCGCCATCACATAGACCAGGATGGGCAGAGCCAGCACCGACCCGCCACCGCCAATCAGACCCAGGCTCAAGCCAATCAGCGCCGCCAGAACATGGCCAAAAATCCAGCTTGCCACGGCCCCAGCCTCCTTTAATTAATTAACCGTGATGGGATAGCCCGCCCGCACCCATGCTCCAATTCCATTCCCCAGATGAAACACATCCTGGAAGCCAGCTTGAACCAACTTCTGGGCTGCAAGACCAGACCGCTGACCGGACTGACAGTAAAGCACCAGTTCTTTGTTGGCATCGATCGCAATCTGATTGGGATCAAAGCTGGACAGTGCCACCAACTGAGCCCCTGGAAGATGCCCACGGGCGTATTCACCAGCTTCCCGGACATCAACCAAGGTCACGGCATTCTGGTCTAACCACTGTTTCAAGGTATGGGCATCAATGGTTTGAACCGGATTGGTTTGGACGGGATTGGTT
>CAZBTL010000077.1:4075-16194 GCA_964494755.1 uncultured bacterium
TTTCAAGGTATGGGCATCAATGGTTTGAACCGGATTGGTTTGGACGGGATTGGTTTGGACGGGATTGGTTTGGACGGGATTGGTTGGAAAAAGCTGCATGGGAAATTCCTCAAAAACAATGAACGACAACAAGACAGGCGCACCCTGGCGCAATAGACCGACAAACCTTGTCGGCAACCGCCGCTACAACCTCAGACGGAAACCAGGCCACAGCGCTCATTGGCGGGAACGGCCTCCATCATTTTTTGCGGGTTCGGCAGGTTCAAGCCAGCCATGAAGTCAATGAACTGGGTGCGGTTCCGTCCCCCAAAGCGGGGATTCCACCGCTTCTCTTCGCCAATGGTGGACACCGTCTGACCCCGATAGTCATGACCGGGATAGACCAGGGTGTCATCTGGCAGGGCAAACAGCCGCTGGGTGACGGAATCATACAGGATGCCAGCATCACCACTCTGGAAATCAGTACGACCACAGCCCCGAATAAACAGGGCATCTCCCGTCAGTAGGTGGGTGCCGTTAACCAGATAGGCCAGGTGGCTATCGGTGTGTCCGGGGGTGGCGATCGCCTCAATCTTGACCTCACCCACCGACCAGACTTCGCCATCCCGCAGGAAACGGTTGGCACAGGTTGCCTGCGCTCCATCCGGCACCAAACTCTGACAGCCCGTAACCTGACGCAGCTTGCCACTACCCGTAATGTGATCCGCGTGGATGTGGGTCTCCAAACACGCTTGCAGGGTCAACTCCAGCTCATTCAGCAACTTGAGATCGCGATCAACCTGTTCCAACACCGGATCGACCAAGACAGCCTGCTGGGTTGTCAGGTCCGCGATCAAATAAGTATAAGTACTGCTGACCGGATCAAATAATTGACGGAATAACATAATACTCCTTCCAATCGGTTGTTCTAAGCCCAGGGATGACGGCTTCAAAGCCCTGGAGAAGCGACATTCTGGCAAGACAGCGCCATCCTCCAGGCCAGACACCGCGATCGCCAGATAATTGCAATCCTGAGCTGACACTCGTCATTCTACTATACTACCATTTAGTTATGTAACAAAAAACTTACTGCTTGCCCTTGGTGTCGCATGGCAGGGCGTGGTTTCACCTTGTGGCCGCTGGAAACGCTTGCTGGAGAGCGGGAAAGAC
The DNA here is from genome assembly GCA_964494755.1 of uncultured bacterium. Lineage (GTDB taxonomy): Bacteria > Cyanobacteriota > Cyanobacteriia > Leptolyngbyales > Leptolyngbyaceae > CAZBTL01. The sequence goes on from CAZBTL010000077.1 coordinate 5,225, forward strand.
CGGACAAGGACGGCGGTCCTCCAGGTTGTCTGGTTTGTTCCAGGTAAAGGGAGCTTTGCGAGCCGCCGACATCCACAGCAGGCGCTTGGCGCGGGTCATGGCCACATAGAGCAGACGGAATTCCTCGGCGGCTTTTAGGTTTTTGGCCCGTTCCCAGGCGCTGGAAATATCGTTGAAGGGCGTCTGGTGATGCAAAGTCGCCCGGATCTGGGCCCGCGCCACCTCGGCCAGGGTAAAGTCTCCCAAAAACTGCGCCTGGGGCGGCACCCACTGGTTACCGGGAATCATGTTCTCATGCAAGAAGGGGAGAAAGACATAGTCCCAGTCCAATCCCTTGGCTTTGTGCATAGTAATCACCGTTAACTGGCCGGATCGGGTATAACGAGATTCCATGTCATCCGTTTCCACCGGCTCAAATCGTTCAGCAGCAACAATTTCGGATAATACAGTCACCAGCGCTGGTAACCGATTGTCACCATTCGCCTGCAGGGTAAGCCGGTCGGCCAACTTATCCGCTGTGGCCAGTTCGGCCTGGTCATAGTCTAGGGCCAGGGCCAGGAACGGAATCAGTTGATAGGCTGGTAATTCCAGGCGGGCCCGCAACAGACTGGTGCAAAAGCGGCGAGCCTGGGCCATTGCCTCTGGCTGGGCCGGATCCAGGGGGCCGGGATAGAGAAACTGCTCCGGCAGACTGACCAGCAGATTGAGGTCCTGACTAGGAATCCGCTTCCTTTGCACCAGGGTGTTCAGAGCCGCTTTCAGCAAGTCGGGGGAATGGGGCCGATCGCAAAATTGCAGCAGGGTCAGCATCTCAGTCGGCACATGGGATTGGCGATCGCGCTGCCCCACTTCATACACCGACAGCGTCTGACCATACAACTGATCCAACTGGCGGGCCACAAAGCGGCCCTGCTCATTGGTGCGCACCAGCACCGCCGCCTGCGATTGGGGATGCTGATTCAGCAAGGCTCTGGCCCGCTGTCCAATCAACTCCACCGTTTGATAGGTATCCTCCGGCGTGTGCAGTTCCAGACCATAGCCTTCAGCCAAGGGATTGGGTTGGGGATCACCCTTAGCTGTTGGCTCAATCTTCTGCAACCGAAAGGGCTGCTCACTGCCGGTCAACCCAGACTGGTTGACCCACTGCAGGACAAAATTGGCCGCCTGGATAATCCGAGGCGTGCTGCGTCCGGCCTGACTCATGGTGGCTAGACGCCCCTGCTGTTGGCAAGTCTGACAAAATTCTCGGAAAAAGATGGGATCGGCGGGGGTAAAGGTGGAGTTAATCGCCTGGTTCGAGTCACCCACCCGCACCAGATTGTCTTGATGCCGATCCTCTGGTGCAGTGGCGTCAGCCGCCAGGATTTCCAGCAATCGGGTTTGCAGCGGTGTGGAATCCTGGGCTTCGTCTTCAAACACGGCAAACACTTGCTGTTGCCAGGCGTGCCGGATCAATGGATCCTGCAAAACCTGTAAGGCTGCCAAAATCATCTCGTCATAATCAATCCAATTGCGGGCCCGTAACTGGATTTGATAGCGCTCATAAAGACCAGCGGCGATCGCCAGAATGTCGTACTCATCCGACACCTGCTGGCTCAACTGCTCCAGATCCACAGGCAACAGGCCAGAACTTTTGGCCTCGTGGATCACGGCTGTGGCCAGATTGGGCAACACTTCCGTTCGCAAAACCGACTGGCGGCGAAGCCTTTCCGTCTCTTCGCCATCGAATTGGCGGCCCTCCAGCAAGCGCTGAAACAGTTGGGGATGGCTGCTGATCCATTGTTCCACTGCCGTCCGGATCAGGCGGTGACCCTGGGTCGGGGTGATCAGCACACTGTCTGGATTCAGCCCCGATAAGTCCGAATGGGCCCGAGCGATCCCCCAGGCCAGTCCATGCAGCGTCGAGACTGAAAACCCCCTGGACGGCAAGTTCAGATCCCGTAAATGTTTGCGGATTTTAGCCTTAATATTGGCAGCGGCCGATCGGGTAAAGGTCACCACAACCAGTTTACGCCGATCATTCAACTGATAGCGGGCGATCGCGATCGCTGCAGCCACGGCCATTCCCGTTGATTTTCCGGCCCCTGGCACCGCCGATACCGCCAGCGGTCCGCCCTGCCAGTCGGCAATTTCCCGTTGCCCTGGCCGCAGACCAGACCGAAGCTGCTGCAACACCTGGTTCAAGGTGGGTTGGCTGTCCAAGGCATCCACTGACATAGGGAAAGCGCGCGAATCACCACTTCGACAAACAGTCCAGGCATGATCTAGGCCGCAAACAAATCCAGCGGCAAATGGCCAAAGGTTTCGTTCACATCCCCATCGTAGGCGGACTGACAGGAAACCAGCACCCCCCGGTGCTCACCCCCATAGGTGTCCACATGACAGCGCCCATTCTTGGCATTGTATTTGACATAAACCGGACCCGTGGCAGCAGCAACGTTAGCGGCAGACAATTGAGGTTGATCCTCGTAGCCAAGGGCGCGAAGATAGGTCAGCAATGCCAGAGACGCTGACTCCAGGCCATCGGCACAAATCCCAAAGATCTGGTAATCGGAATGCTCACGGACCTGCAACAAGGCGTGCCGTACCTGATCATAGGTTGGCAGCGACTCAGTGGGCGGCAGGCGATCCAGGCAAGTAAATTGACGCAGCAACCGTTGCGCCTCATCCAGGGTCAGTGGGGGAGATTGTGAAGTCATAAAGCAACTGGGCGATCGCCGACAGACAGAAAGAGGCACGGTCAGCCCGTACCTCTGAACATTTGCAGGTATCGAATAGAAGGGAAAGCGGTCCATCCTCTTCCATTCCATAACAACCTCATCATCAGGACTTGGGAGTGCTGCTGCCCAAAACCTGATTTTTCCAATCATTCAGTTGACTGGCTAACTCTTGACGATTGCTGGCCTTCCATAAATAGCGGTAAATAAACCAGGCAGTGAAGACCATGCCAATCAACTCAAAGGTCGGAGCCAGCAATGGGATGTCATCAATAGCGTCCAACAAAGCTAGGGTCAATTTCACGGAAACAATGGAGCCAAAAATCAAACCCAACGTAATCAGTGGACGGCGATACTCGCCAAAGAATTCAGAAACAAACTCGGGCAGACCAGCCAGAAATTGATAAACACGTTCTGCCACCTGTTTCCATTGATCACCAGAGGACTGGTTAAACAGGGTTGGCAACATGCCGGGCTCACTGTCGACGCCGAATTTCGGCGAATCGGCCCCAACCGTAAAGCTATCGGAGTTGCCTTCAGCAAATTCGGATTCTTTCACGTCTGTGTTCATGTGCATAACCTGGGAAAAACGACTTTGGTCAAGATGTGAGGTGGAACGTTACACCAGCAACACGGCTTCAAGCGGTCAATGAACCTATTTTGGCGACTGATTTGCAAAACTGACAACTCAGGTGGAGGAGCCTTCGCACCTTAAGATGAGTACCTGATTTTACCGATTCTGTAAACCGGGTAGGGTCGGATGCAACTATTACACAATAGCAGGTTGATGAATTCTGGCTTCTGCACTACTAACAGGCGTTAGGATTGTAGCCTTTGACGTCTTAATCAGCAAGGGCTTTTCAGGATAATCTGTTGCAGGCAGATCTGTTAGCGACGCTGCAGTTTGGGGCATATTTGGAGGTAAACGGTGGCGCTTACAACAGCGTTGGCGTGATCCCAACCAATTCACCGACTGAAACACTGGCAGCAGAAGTTGGGGGATCCCGGCTGATGATGCCAGTGGTAGGGTGTCTTGCACCAGCATTACGACAGTCTGTCAAGCGGGGGAAAGCAGAAGCGGTAGGCCCACGGTCGGGCGGCTGCTATATCCTTTAGAGAACCGACAAATGACGAAAATCCTGGTCATTGAGGATGATCCAACGGTTCGGGGGTTGATCGTTAAACTTCTGAAGGCTGAGGCATTTGAGGTTATTAGCAGCTCCGATGGACCAGCGGGAATCGAGTTGGCCCAGTCCCAGAATCCCGATCTGATCATTTGCGACATTATGATGCCGGGGTGTGACGGTTACGAAGTTTTGCAGCATTTGCGCCAAACCCCTGGCACCGCTCAGATCCCCTTTATTTTTCTCACCGCTAAGGCAGAACGTGCAGAACTGCGACGGGGAATGGAATTGGGGGCGGATGACTACCTGACCAAGCCGTTTAAGCGGGCCGAATTGCTAGGCGCGATCGCCGCTCGTTTGGCCAAACAGGCCGCCATTTCCCAATCCCATCAGGATGAAATGAAACGAGCATCCCAGACCTTAAGCCAGCTAGCCTATCAGGATCCACTGACGAAATTGCCCAGTCGGGTTTTGCTCCACCATGAGCTACAAACTGCAATCCGGACCGTCCAACAAACGGAGAAACATCTGGCCGTTTTCTGTCTCAACTTGCATCGCTTCAAAGCGATTAATGCCAGATTGGGCTATAGCTACGGCGATCAAGTCCTACAACAGGTAGCCCATCGATTGGACCAGACGTTTGGCCAACAATGCACCGTGGCGCGTTTGGGCAGCGATGAGTTTGGTCTGCTGTTAGTGGCGGATGAACTGGCCTGGTCGGAGATCGGCAGGATGGCCCAGGAGATCCTGGCTGTGCTGCGGGAACCCTTCGATCTGGATGGTCGGATGACCCGGATCCATGTCAGCCTGGGGATTGCCCTTTATCCTGATCATGGCAGCAGCCCGGACATGCTTCTGAACCAGGCGGATACAGCCATGCGGTTTGCCCGCTCGAAGGGAAGAGATCGCTATGAATTTTACAAACCCGAATTAGACGCCCCGGTTGCCGAACGTCAGACCCTAGAGACCCAGTTGGAAGGAGCACTGGAACGGCAGGAATTTCAGGTCTACTACCAGCCCCAAATTGACATGGCCACCCGTCGGATTACGGGCGCAGAAGCCTTATTACGCTGGCGGAATCCGGATCTGGGGAACATTTCACCCAGCAAGTTTATTCCCATTGCAGAAGAGACCGGCTTGATTGTGCCGCTGGGACAATGGGTCTTAAAGAAGGTCACAGAAGACGCCATTTCCTGGTTAGGGCAAAATCCCCAATTGCGGATTGCGGTCAATTTGTCAGCCCGCCAGTTCAAGCAGGAAAACTTGCTGGAAATGGTGGCTCAAATTGTCCATGCTAGAGGCTTACAACCCCAATTCCTGGTGGTTGAACTGACTGAAACCAGCGTTATGGAGAATATTGAGACCACAATCATTACCCTGCAAGACTTGAAAGCGATGGGGGTGCAAATTTCAATTGATGATTTTGGCACAGGTTACTCATCGCTGAATTATCTGAAGCGATTTCCGATTGACACCCTGAAAATCGATCGCTCCTTTGTCCAGGACATTACGACTGACAGCAACGATGCGGCAATCGCGCGGGCTATCATTGACATGGCCCAAAGCCTGCACCTCAAGGTAGTGGCAGAAGGAGTCGAAACGGAAGAGCAATTCGCCTTTCTGTTGCAAAATGGCTGTCATACCATGCAGGGCTTCCTGTTCAGTGATCCAATTCCAGCCAATGATTTTGTTCAACTTCTGGCAGCCCAAGCAGACCGGTGTGGATAGGCTCAGCCGAGTTCTGCTGCTGCAGGGACGGGCGATCGGCTGGGCTGAGGACCATCCTGACTACACCTGAGTCAAGGTGCCAAATAACCCCAGAGCTTGAGCTTGCTGAAACGCTTGCTCCAGGGTTGCCCCCTGGCGGGTTGCCAAGTAAATTAGGGCCACAGCAGCAGACCGCATGGCATTATCGCAGTGGATCAGAATCGGCTTAGGCATCTGGTGGAGGTGTTGTAGAATCGGCATGATGGTTGCGGTCATCACGGCATCCGTTGCCAGAGGTTGGTTGACATACCGCAATCCCATCAGTTCAGCATATTGCTGCTCAGCCGAAAAAAAACCAGCTTCGTCCGGTTCCCGCAGATTGAGAACCGACTGAAACCCTTCCTGAACAATCTGGGGTAGCTGATTGGGAGTAATCTGCCCGGAGATTGCCAATTCATCATTGATCTTTCGAATGATCTGCATAGACGTCCTCCCCGGCAGTTGCCAGTAGACAACCCCCTATCAATCTGTCATGTCACTAGTCAAATCGTGACTGCTACGACGGCTTAGGTCACTTCGATAACTAATAGTTCGAGGGTAGGCAAACAATTTGAGGAACTTGTGAAGAAACGGACAAAATCTTCCTTTTGACACTCCTAGCCCCTCTGACCACAAGGACTAAAAGGATCGAGATGAAGCCCCTCTCCCCATTGGTGGCATTTGGGGTAGGGGTAAACTGACGCCGCAGTCTAAGGGGTTTACGGTTTTCAGCCAAAAATCAGCTAACTCTCAGAATAGTGTTAAAGACAGAGATCGCCTCTCAGCATTTTGTGCCTTCCTATACAGAATTACCCACCTCAGACTTGATGGAATCTTTGTAGTTTCTTAACCCTGTCATAGGTCTAACGAACGTTTTCAATCAGGGGTTGGCATTTTTCATCTGAACCAATCGGTTTTGACGGTCAGGTGCAGGGGTTGACTTAGAAACCTGGGTCTCTTCTGGCAACTGCTCCAGTCAACAGATTCCCCTGAAGTGCTACGTTCATTCACTGAGGAATGTCCAAAAATGATGTCTAAATTGAGGCCGAAGAAGCGATCGCAGCGGAGAAGTCGCCCCGCTATGCAATGGGACAGCAAATGGTTGTCTCCTAATTGGTATGCCAAAAAATTGTCGCCAACCTGGCAAGCCTGCATTCCCCTGGCTATCCTGATTGTCTTGGGTTGGGGCATGGCTGGCGTGGCCCAGAGCCCACCCACCCTGGAGGACGTTGCCAAGACAACTGAAACCCTCAAAGTTGGCTTGGATACCATGTGGGTGTTGGTTACTGCCATGCTGGTCTTCTTCATGAATGCGGGTTTCTGTATGTTGGAAACCGGCTTCTGCCGCCAGAAGAATGCGGTCAACGTGCTGGCCAAAAACTTGATTGTGTTTGCCCTATCTACCATTGCTTTCTGGGTGTTAGGCTGGGGCCTGATGTTTGGCAATGGCAATGGCTTCTTCGGGGGTGAGGGTCTATTTTTCCTATCTGGAGCAGACAATAGCCCAGCAACTGGTGATGCCTATCAAGGCGCTTATAAGGCAATCAGTTGGACCGGCGTACCGCTGTTGGCCAAGTTTTTCTTCCAACTGGTGTTCGCTGGAACGGCGGCAACCATTGTTTCCGGTGCCGTAGCCGAGCGCATTAAGTTCATCGACTTCTTAATCTTTAGTCTGCTGCTGGTTGGCATCGCCTATCCCATCACAGGCCACTGGATTTGGGGCGGTGGTTGGCTAGCCAGCTTTGGCGGCAGCGGCTTTTGGGACTTTGCCGGTTCCACAGTGGTCCACTCTGTTGGCGGTTGGTCCGCACTGGTCGCCGCTACCTTACTGGGACCCCGTCTGGGTAAATATAACAGTGACGGTTCGGCCAATGCCTTACCCGCCCACAACATGAGTATTGCCACCCTGGGCTGCCTGATTCTGTGGCTGGGTTGGTTCGGGTTCAACCCCGGTTCTACTATGGCTGTTGGCGATGGCGCGGCGATCGCCCACATTGCGATTACCACCAACACCGCCGCCGCCTTTGGTGGGATTGCAGCCACCATCACCGCCTGGTTAGCTCTGGGCAAACCGGATCTGTCTATGGTGATCAACGGCATTCTGGCTGGACTGGTTGCCATCACAGCACCCTGTGCCTTCGTAACCGTTCCATCTGCTGCCATCATTGGACTGGTCGCTGGAGTTCTGGTGGTGTATGCAGTGGGCTTCTTTGACAAGCTGCACATTGATGACCCAGTGGGTGCTATCTCGGTTCACCTAGTCAATGGTATTTGGGGAACTCTGGCAGTCGGCTTATTTGCGGTCGGCGCCAGCGACAAAGCTGGTGCCATCTACAGCGCTGGCCCGGCGGCCGGACTGTTCTACGGCGGCGGCCTGGGTCAATTGCTGATTCAATTGATGGGCGTTGTCTGCGTCGGCGGCATGACTGTCTTGCTGTCTGGCATCTTCATGGTTGTGCTGAAGGCCACCCTGGGTATTCGGGTTTCCGAGGAAGAGGAAATCATGGGTCTGGACGTGGGCGAGCACGGCATGGAAGCCTATGCCGGATTTGTCAAAGAGTCTATGGGACTGTCTACTTCCAGCCATTTAACTGGATCTGGCAGTCGGTCTTACTAACAATCGCTGGGCAAGGCGGGTCTTCCAGTCAATCCCACACTAGCCCAAGCAGCGGTGAGGATGCTTACTAATTGCAGGTGTCCTCACCGCTTTTTTGTGAGCTGGTTACACCCCATTCGTCCGAACCAGCCCAGGTCCAGACCGCCGCACCAGTCAACACGTCCTTATTAGTAAGGACCGGGGTAAAGCCATTGGCATCACTCATGCCGGTCATAACCACCCGCACCGGACAGCGCGCATCCGGTGCATCCACTGATTTAAAGACGCCCATTTCTACCGGCGTGGCTCGCACCGTGGCGCCAGACAGTAGAACCACTGATGTGGTGCCGATACTTAACCAAAGTCGTTGATTCAACATAACGCCCTGAAACGCTGCATGGATTTAGTCAGTGATACACGAACCTGCGTAATTTTTCGGAAATCTTGACCCAGATCACTAACACTGCGCACTTTCAGCCAACTTGCAACGATCGCGGCCCGGCTTACTTATCTCTTTAGAGGATGCTTGAAAGACCTGTCTCTTTGTCACTGAAGTCGCGACTATCCAGGGAAAACCAACCGACGCAGGTTACTGAAAACCTTGGTTTTATTGAGTCTGCGTCGGCAGACCTTGTGAGTGCAGTCGCGGTTTTAACCGCCGGATACTTTTCAAACGCCCTCTTAATTGGAATTTCAGCAAGAGGAGTATTAACCAATCTCACCAATAACCTTTGCGCCGTCCGCTTCATCAATGTGCTGGAGTGCTAGCGCGATCGCCTTTTTAGCAATATCAGAAATCTTTAACTTAAACCGATTGCTTTTAGCCAGGGCTGATCGCTGAAAATAACCGTCGGGTGGTTTTCCATCACAACCTGCCCTTGGTACATCACGATAACCCAATCTGCCCAATCGCTGACAAATTGCAGATCGTGGGTGGCGATGACGAGGGTGGTTCCGGTAGCTTGAATCGCAGCCAGCATGTGCCGCAGGTTGCGAACTTGTCCAGGATCGAGATATGCAGTGGGTTCGTCCAGCAGAAGCAACCGGGGACGTGTGATCATGATGTCGGCAATCGCCAGCCGCTTCTTTTGTCCCAAGCTCAGGTAATTCACCGGGAAATCCGCCAGATCTCTGAGTTCAAATGCCTCCAGCGTTTCTTGCACCCGCTGCTCGATGTCCGCTTCAGGTAGTCCCAAATTGCAAAGCCCATAGGACAGATCTTCTTCTACGGTGGCCGCAACCAGTTGTTCCTCTGGGTTTTGAAAGACCAGTCCTACCTGTTGACGCAGGTAGTAGATGGATGGGCGATCGTAGCGCAGGGGTTGGTTTTCCCAGCATATTTTCCCGGCTGAAGGACGATACAGGCCGTTGGTGAGGCGAAAGAGGGTTGTTTTGCCGCAACCGTTTTGCCCAATCACTGCATAGCGTCGTCCAGCCTGGATGCTTAGGGAAAGTCCACGCAGCGTCGGTTTGGGGTTGCAGGGATAAGTGTAGCTCACCTGCTCAAAGGTCATCAGCATAGGATGGTGCGATAGTGTAATCCAGTCAGGGTGAGTAATACTAAATAACCGCCGATCGCCTCCGTCGTGTAGCGCCGATTGGGCTTGTAGCGACGACGATGCCAAACGCGCAACTCTCCAGTGTAGCCGCGAGCGGCCAACCCCAGAGCCAGTTGTCGATAGTTGTGCAGCGTGCGGTGCAGCAGTTGTCCCACTAACACACTGAGGCTCCGTATCCCTGTGCGCCAGGTGCCATAGCCCATGCGGGATTGTTGAGCGGTCAGCAATTCACTAGCGGTATCGGTCAGGATAAAAATAAACCGATACATAAGGCCCATTAATTCGGTGATCAGGACGGGACATCCCCCATGATTGAGAACGCGAATGATCTCGAACATGGGGACGGTCAGCAGGATGAAATAAAGGCAGGATGTGAGGGCAATCGCCCGCACAAAGACAATCCTGGCCTGGTCAACGCCCTGCTGACTCAGATAGAGATAGATGGAACCGATAGGAATTCCCCAGACCACATCGGGTTCAAAGGCAGCCAAGTTGCTCACCATTCCCACACCGATGACCAAAGCAGGCAGGCTCAAACTCAGGAAACTAACGGGCAGAGACAAAAGTTTGAGGTAAATCTGGGCGGGAATTCCGGCGTATTTAACAACCCAAACAAATAACCAAAGCACCATCAGTCCTTGCACATGGACGGGCGCTAGATAACCCAAGATAAAAAGGGCGATCGCAAACCCCAGTTTGTGTTCTGGAGGGAGCGATCGCAATTGGTTAGTGTGGGCTAATGAGTCAATTTGATGGTGCATTCAAAGGAAACAATTCAACCATTCATTGCTGGCGAGGGCATTATTTTTTGACAGAATTGCGTCCCCTATATAGCCCAATAACGTAACCAATGATCCCTGCGCCGATCGCGGCTTGGGAAGCAAAGAGAAGACCCTCAATCTCGCCACTGGCCGGCTCAAAAATACCCCCAAACCAGGGTTCATAATCGGGCTGAATTTCGGTGATGACTGCTTCAGCTTCCCCATCTGCGCCGCCGTATTCCCCCCGTACAAAAATCAGAGGCAAAACAGCTAGAGCAATCACGGTCAACACAATCAACCAGTTACCTTGGTGGGCTTGTGGAGAAGAATTCGATGTTGGAGGTTTTGATGTTTCGTTCATGGCAAAATTTATGAATTATTACTCACGAGAAATGTTTTCAGGGCTTATGCATACTAGGGACTTAAGCCCGGACGAAGATTAGGCTTCGGAACGCAACAGCTTAAGG
>CAZBTL010000078.1:0-16115 GCA_964494755.1 uncultured bacterium
GGGGTAGCTCGGAACTTGCCAGATTTCGCCACTCTAACGGTAGGTCTTCTATCGGTTGCCACAGCATAACTGCTTCCAACAATGCTTAAAAAGTATTGTAACTATGGGAGAAAACAAGACGATCACAAAAGTAGAACCTGATCCTGTGATTGGCGAAAAGCAGCATATGTTTGGGAATTCAACCTCGCTTGCAGAGTCGCCTTTGATGGGGAGCATGGTGGTGTAGCGACGCTCAAATTCTGACCGGATCAGCAGGTCGCCATTTTCCAGGCGGAATAATGGAGTGGGCCATGTTCGGCGTCATGAGCATCCCTGTTTGGTTCTGCTTTTATCTTAGAATGACTTTCAACACACGCTTTTCAAGTGTTAGGGATTGGTCGGTTCCCTTGTTCCCCTTTTCTCCCGGTTGGGAAACCAAACACCTCCATGAAGCTTGCCTGGCAATTGCATCCAGTGAGATCGTTTGTACTGTGGCAGATGGGGCGCGTCAGTTCCTATCAGTCAAATCCGATTAGTCGATCGCACCTGGTGGCAGTAGTGTGGCTAGCAATTGGCGCTACCCTGTCTGTCTCACTGCCGGTTAGGGCTGAAATACCACGGCAGAGTGCCCCCTGGTTGGTCCTTGAGTTAACCCAGGCAGACTCGCGACAGACAGAGGCGGATCGGCTGCTGGAACTGGGCATCCAGCAATACCGAACGGGGCAACCCACCCCAGCGATCGCCACCTTGCAGCAGGCGCTTCAACTGTATCAGGCGATCGCCGATCAGCGGAAAGTGGCGCGAACCCTGCGGAACCTGGGAAATGCCCACTACACCATGTCCGGCTATGAACAGGCGCTGACTTACTTCCAGCAAAGCCTGGATCTGGCCCGTCAGATTGGGGATAAGGAAGGGGAATCGGCGGCTTTGGGTAACATGGGTGTTGTTTATGCCAACCTGGGAGACTATGACAAAGCCGACCAGTATTATCAGCAGGCATTAACCCTAAACCGGGCCAATCGGGACCGCCTGGGCGAAGGGCAAATCCTGGGCAATTTGGCAGAGGTTTTCCAGGCCCGTGGGGAGTACGCCAAGGCAATTGACTATTTACAGCAGACGATTGTCATTGCCCGTGAACTGAAAGACCTGCGACTAGAAGCTAATTCCCTCGGTTCACTGGGCATCATCTACTTCAGCCTCAGTAACTTTGCCAAAGCATTGCAGTATCACCAACAGCAACTTGATCTGTCTCGCCGCTTGCAGGACAAACTGGGAGAGTCCGCAGCACTCAGTAATTTGGGCAACTCCTATTACGCCCTGGGCAATTACGGGCAGGCGATCGCCTATCAGGAGCAACGGTTGACTCTGGCCCGCCAGATTCAGGACCGCTTAGGAGAGGCTCAGTCCCTGGCTAATCTAGCCACTATTTATTACGACTTAGCTGACTACATTAAGGCAATCGAAGCAGCCTTCCAAAGCTTGGAAATTGCCCGAGCAATTCAGAACCCGGCTGCTGAAGCCGTAATTTTGACCCGGTTGGGTAACCTTTACTATGTCCTACAGGACTTTCCTAAAGCGATTGAGTATCACCAGAAACGGCTGGATCTAGCTCGGGCCGCTAATGACCTGGGTAGTGTTACTGCAGCCTTGAACAATTTGGGGGTGGTGTACCGGGCCCTGGGCAATTACCCCAAAGCCATTGATTATCACCAGCAGGCTTTGACCCTGGCCCGACAAATGAAAGATCGGCTAGGAGAAAGCTCAGCCCTGCTCAATCTGGGTGTGGAACAGGATGAACTGGGCCAAGCTGAGCTGGCGATCGCCTTCTATCGCCAGGCCCTGATTCTGACCCGAGAAACCCAGGACCGGGCCACGGAAGGACTGGTGCTGAACAACCTGGGCAATACCCTGTTTAAGACCGGCCAGTTACGTGAGGCCGAAACTATCTTGCGACAGGGATTGCAGGTCTGGGAGGTATTACGGGCCAGTTTGGGCGACAGCGATCGCAGCAAAATTTCCATCTTTGACCAGCAGGCCCGCACCTATCGCTTGTTGCAGCGGGTTCTGGTGGCCCAAAACCAGCCGGAAGCAGCCCTGGAAATTGCCGAACGGGGACGGGCGCGGGCATTTGTGGATCTGTTGTCTCGCCGTTTGTCGGCTCGGACGGACCAGCCGATCACAGTTGCCGCACCAACACTGGCCCAGATCAAACAGATTGCCCGGCAGCAACAGGCCACCCTGGTGGAATATTCCATCACCTATGAAGACATCAAGGTGCAAAACCGGGTGCAGGCTAGAGAAGTGGAGTTGTTCATCTGGGCGATCGCACCCACGGGCGCCATTACCTTTCGGCGGGTCGATCTGCGCCCTCTGGCGCAGCAGGGCAAATCCCTGGAAGATTGGGTGGTGGCCAGTCGAGAGCAGATGGGCGTCCAGGGCAGGGGCCTGATCACAGAGACGAGGGCTGCTCCAGCAACGGACCGTCAGTCAGGTAATCCGCTGTATCAGTGGCTGATCCAACCAATCGCCGATGTTCTACCCCAGGACCCCAATGCTCGCGTCATTTTCATCCCCCAACGATCTCTGTTTTTAGTTCCCTTTGCCGCCCTACGAGATGAAACCGGCACCTATTTGGTGGACAAACACACGATTTTGATCGCGCCCTCAATTCAGGTGTTGGAGTTGACTCGAAAACAGCGGTCAGCCGTTCGTGGTCAGCGGTCGTCCGCGCTGGTGGTGGGCAATCCCACTATGCCAAAGGTGCCGCTGCCGGACGGACAAGCCCCAGTTCAACTCGATCCGCTGCCGGGTGCAGAACAGGAAGCCCAGGCGATCGCCCCCTTGTTGAGCACTGAAGCGATTACCGGCAACCGGGCCAGCAAGTCGGCGATCGTTCAGCAAATGCCCCAGGCCCGCATCATTCATCTGGCCACCCACGGACTCCTGGATGACCTGAAGGGGTTGGGAGTACCGGGGGCGATCGCCCTGGCGCCTGACCCACCGACCATCGCTCCTCAATCCGGTGACCTTAAGCAATTCAACGGGCTGCTAACCGCCGATGAAATCCTGAACCTGAAGCTGAGTGCCGAATTGGTGGTCTTAAGCGCCTGCGATACTGGCCGGGGTCGAATCACCGGAGATGGGGTAATTGGTCTGTCGCGATCGTTCATTTCCGCTGGGGTGCCCAGTCTGGTAGTTTCCCTCTGGGCTGTACCCGATGCACCAACCGCCTTTCTGATGGCAGAGTTCTACCAGAACCTGAAACGCAATCCTGATAAGGCCCAGGCATTGCGACAAGCCATGCTGACAACGAAACAGCAATATCCCGATCCCAAGGACTGGGCTGCCTTTATCTTGATCGGAGAAGCCGAATAGGAGCGTCAATACAGGGGGGGCTCAATTGCCAGCTAGCTGTTTCGTAAATTTCACTGGCTAGACAATACCAACTTTGTCAAAGACTTTCTTCCACGTTTCACCCAGCCAAAACTCTTCGGGCAGAGGAGGATCAAAAGAGGAAGTCGTGGGAGGATGGACAGAGAAGAGGGCCGTTCAAATTACATCGGCAAAGGTTCGTTCCATCCGGCGAAAATACCAGATGCCGCTCAGAAACAGCACCCCTACCAGCGTTAGAGACAGCATAAAACCCGGCAGGTAAATCTGGGACTCACCCCCAATAATGGCCCAGCGAAAGCCATCGATCACACCCACCATGGGATTCAGAGAATAGAGCAGCCGCCACTGCTGGGGTACGATGCTGCTACTAAACCCAACCGGCGAAATATACAGACCAAATTGCACAATAAACGGCACGATATAGCGAAAGTCCCGATATTCTACATTCAAAGCGGCCAACCACAGTCCCGCTCCCATGGCTGCGGCGAAAGCAATCAGGATGAAAAATGGTAGGGTTACAATTCGCCAATCAGGGACAAAGTTATACCAGGCCATCAGCCCCAACAAAATGATGCCGGAGATCAAAAAGTCCACAAAGCTGACAATGACTGCACTGGTTGGCACAATCAAGCGGGGAAAGTAAACCTTAGAAATCAAGTTGGAATTACTAATCAGGCTGTTGCTGCACTCACTTAAGGCGTTGGCAAAAAACTGCCAGGGTAACATACCAGCAAACACCATGATGGGATAAGGAGCACCCTGAGACGGCAGCTTGGCCAGATGGCCAAACACAACCGTAAACACCACCATTGTCAAAAAGGGGCGAATCAGCGCCCAGGCAATGCCGATGGCGGTTTGCTTATAGCGCACCAAAATGTCGCGCCAGGCCAGAAAGTAAAAGAGTTCCCGATACTTCCAGAGATCTTTCCAATACTGGCGTTCTGTGCGACCCGCTTCAATAGTTAAAACCTGTGATTTCATATCGCTGCTATCCCCAGTTCCTCTCTGTTGTACAAGCTTTCACGGTCTCTATCAGGAGATCCATCGAAGGATTACAGATTCTTTATGATTGCATTATTGTCGGGAGTCGGGAATGGGGAGTCGGGAGTCGGGAGAGTGGTAAAAAGTGTAGCCGTGGTAGACGTGGAGAGGCTGCCCGCAGGGTAGAATAAAGCGCGCAGCGCTGACCGCTGACTGCTGATCGCTGACCAGTGAATGCTGACCCCTACCAGTTCGGCGTAGTATAGAAACAATTGAACAAGTGATGCGGTCTCTGCGGCTGGACTTATGGTTGCCTCTCAGGTATTTGAACAGTCGATCCATATTGATGCTAGCGCTGTTGTAGTCGAACGGTGTTTTACCGATTTGACCTTGATGCATCGCTGGCTGAATCCGGCTTTGCAGTGTCAGCCGATCGGGGAGTGGTCTACGGAAGTTGGGGGGCGTAGCCGGTTTGTGATTCAGGCGCCGCTGCTGCAACCTGCTCTCAACAGTGTGGTGGTGGAGCGTCAACCGGGATTAGTGGTGTGGCAGTTTAACGGCTTTTTTCAGGGGCGCGATCGCTGGGAGTGTCAGCCCGAAACAACTGGCACCCGTCTGCTAAACCGCTTCGAGTTTGCGATCGCTAATCCTATCGTTCGGTTTGGCTTTAATACCTTTGCAGCCCGCTGGACCCAGGCCGATATGCAAGCTCAACTCCAGCGCCTGAAGCAAGTGGCGGAGGAGTTGGAGCGTTTGATAGCTGATGGCTGATAGCTGATCACTTATTTCATCTGGTCCAGTAATTGTTGGATAGTTGCGGCGTCGTCGGCGTCGGGAGCCATTGTCAGATAGGCTTCCAGGTCTTGTTGGGCCTGAGTCAACTGGTTGAGTTGGAAGTGAACCAGGCCGCGATCGCGCAATTCGGTAGCAGACTGGGGAAACAGTAGGAGAATGCGGTCAATGGCGGCCAAGGCTCTGGGGCCATCGCCACGGTTGATGTAGATTACCTTCAGGTTGGTCAACATGCGGGCTAAGAACTGGCGGTTGGTGACCGGGCGCAAAAATTCCGCCTGAAAGGGAACGGGCTGACCAAATACCTGGGCCAGACGATCCTGGCAATCCTGGAGAAATAGGATTTCGCCCTGGTGAAAGGCATCGACAAAGATTTCCATTTCATCCACGGTGGGGCGGATTAGAAAGTGACCGGGCATGCCAATGCCCACCATGGGAAAGTTGATCCGACGGGCGATCGCCAAATAGACCAGAGCAAGGGTGATGGGAATGCCGGTGCGGCGATCGATCACCTGATTCAGAAAACTGTTGTCGGGATCATAGTAGTTACTGGCATTGCCTTTAAAGGCCAGATGCTCGTAAAGATATTGGTTAATGGATTGCAGAATGCGTAAAGGATAGAACCTGGCTGGCAACCCCACTTCCACTTCCGCCGCCATCGTGTCCAGAGCATTCAAATAGGCTTCCACATCGAGATTTGGATATTCCTCCAAGGCCAGATACAAGGCCGCCCGTTCCAGGCTAATCTGTTCATCCGGTTGCTGAATTTCTCGATAAAAGTATTTCCGGCCCAGCGGAAAGTCCATTTAGTGTGTGTCCTTTAACTGACGGAGCAGCCAGTTCAGCCGAACTTTAGCCAGTTCCAGAGTGCCAACCACATCAGGGTTGAGATTGACTTCTGAATCCAATCCTTCGTTCAAAGGACGGTACTTGCTGTAGCCCAGACGGCTGACTGTATCCCGCAGTCGGTCTGATAGGATGACCGCCAGGGCGTGGTAAAATCGGGAAGCAAAGCCGGTGTCCTGACCCAGCTTAGCCGCCAAGTGAGGCCGAGGAATACTCCAGATCAAGGCATCCGTTTGGGCAGTCACGGTGGCGGAGGGCGGTCGGCTATCCACAAAGGACATCTCACCCACAATTTCGCCTTCCGAAAGTTCGGCAATTACATTCCCTTCTAGGGCCTGGGCGGTGACGGCGAAGGAACCCTCCAAAATAATGTAGAGGGCGTCAACTGGTTGTCCTTCATGGATCAAAATCATCCCTTGATGCACTTGTCGCTTGCGCCCGGTTGTAATCAGCCACTCAAAGTCGCGATCACTCAATTCCGCCAAAATGTAGAGGGACTTTTTCATAATGTGTAGCGCCCAAGTGAATACCAGCTATAGCTTTCAGCGGCAGTGGCAAAGTTATTTGACAATTCCAGTGACCATTTAATCTTAGTCCCACGGGCTCTATTGTAGCCTCAGTCGCAATAATCGTTACCAGAACCATATTTCCAGGCGTCCAACCAGCGGGCCAGATAGTATTGCTGGCCGGGGGGCAGGTGGGTCATGGCGGGTCGGGTGATACCCGCCAGGGAAGACAGCATGGCATAGCCAGCCAAACTGGCATAGTGCTTCAGCCAGTCCAGCAGGGTGTCCACTCCCACCTGGGGCAGAACTTTGACCACCAGCATCGGATGGTGGAGCGAAGTCCGGATCAGGGTTTGAAATAGGGCCGGGAACTGAACCACATCCTGCAAAAATGGGCGCAGGACTGGGTCGCCCAACTGTTCCATTTCCTGGAACACGCTGGACAGCAACTGATTGATCTGATTGGGAGCAATTTTCTGATCCACCCGCGCACTCATGGCCCGTTGGAATAACCAGGTGACGGCCAAGTTGGGTTGATAGGGCTGCAACAGAGCCAGCGATCGCCGCTCTAGGGCGTCCGTTTGTAAGGCTTCATGGATGCCGGTGCTGAGCCGTTGCAGATGACGAACCATCGCGCCAAAGCCACCAAAACTAAGGGGAGATTGACTGCCGCTGCTATCGCCAATGGGTAGCATCCGAGGCCAGGGCAGGTGAAGGGGACTCTGGCGATAGCAGGGAAAGAAACCAAATAAGGCCCGCTGGAAGTGCAACTGTTCCAGCGGCACCTGCTGGTAGGTGGGTAGCAGGCGCAGATATTCCTCAAACAACTGCTCCAGGCTGGGGCGATCGGGGTGGGCGTCCGCATAGGTAAACAGGTAAGTGGTGCGGCCATCCCTGGCGGGAAAGGCTTCCCAGAAATACTGCAACTGATTTTGCAGCGGCGTAAAGGAAACAATCAGGTCTCCCGTGTCGTTTTGGGCAAACCCAGTGGCACAAGTGCCGACCACCAGACACACCGCATCGGGCTGTTTGCCCTGGCGGGCCTGCTGCACAATCGGGGAAAAATGCCCCATGCCATCTAGCAACAGGCGGGTCTTGAATTCCTGGTCGCCCGTCTGGACGCAGACCCCATCGGGATGCACACTGGCTGATTGGAAGGGGGTGTGTTCGAATAGCTGACCGCCGCTGGCCAGGAATTTTTGTTTCAGGGTTTCCAGCAAATACACGGGATCGACGCCAATGTTCAGCACATCTCGCACCCAGATCTGCGGTCCATCCAGGAAACTGACGCGGGCGGGATTATAGTCGGTGGCGATCGCCTGTTCCAGTTCCGCTGCGGTTAGCAGTTCCAGGTGGACAAAGGTCTGCAACTCGCTGCGAGAAATATTCCATTCCTGCTGCCGACCTCGCAGCAAACCTCGTTCCAGCAATGCCACCCGCCACCCTTTTTGCACCAGAGCAGCCCCCAGCAGAATACCCAGGGTGCCACCGCAAATCACCACATCCCAATCCACTGCTCCCAGCAGTTCGGGTTGCTCCTGCACCACCATCGGTACGGGTAACGTTCCCTGTCGCAGGTCCGTCCAAAGGCGATCGGCCCGGCGCAGATTGCCCAGGGCATCTTCCGGCAATTGGGCCAGAATAGTTTCCGTTAGTGTCATAACTCAGTATTAGGGATGAGACCTCCTCGTTTAAAGTAACGCAGGGTTGAAGGTGGCACAGATATAGCGATCCGATCAGAATTGTGAAAGGTTTCCGCAGGAAATCCTTTTGCAATAAAAACCGTCCACCCGAATGACTGGCTGGATGGACGGTTGGGGAATCAAGCTTGGAGGGAATCAGGCAGACAAAGACTTACACCTGAGAGACTTCTCCTTCAACACTGTGAGCGGTTCTGCCGTTTTTGGCATTGCCGTTAGCCTTGCGAGGTTGAATCAGACCATAACCGCCGTGGTTCCGCTCGTAGACGACGTTAATTTCACCCGTCTCCGAGTTCAGAAACATATAAAAGTCATGGTCAATCAGATCCAACTGCTCCAGGGCCTCTTGGACGGTCATGGGGGGCATGGCAAAATACTTCGTCCGAACAACCTGGGAAGGCAATTCTGGAGCGCGGTCCTGCAACAAGTCGGTCACAATCGGCTGGTCCGCCAGAGCCTCAATTGTTTTGACCGAGGAATGGTTCTTGTCATGTCGTTTTTCTTTGTATTTCCGCAGTTTGCGCGCAACCTTGTCTGCGACGAGATCGAGACTGGCGTAAAGGTTCTCGCTGCTTTCCTCTGCCCGGACCACCGAGCCGTTGACGTAGATGGTCACCTCCGCAATCTGCTTGGAGGTAATGCGAGGGTTGCGAGCGACGGACAAATTGACATCTACTTCTGTGATCATCGTCTGGTAATGGCTCACAGATTTCTCAATTTTTTGATTAACGTAGTCCCGAATTGCATCGGTGATGTCAATATTTTTGCCCTGTATCACAAGCTTCATTGAGCTTCCTCCCCTGAAAATTCTGGGTCTTATCTTCAACCCTAGCATTTTGTAATGGGGCTAACAGCCTCCTTTAAAATGTTTTGCATGCGTTGACAATTCTTGATTTTCCTCTGCTCAATTTAGCCTGGATTTGTGGCTGATCCCCCTTGATTTTTTCTTGAACTCCTATCAATCCAATGCCATGGGCTTACCCCTCTGTTGAC
Organism: uncultured bacterium; assembly: GCA_964494755.1. Classification (GTDB taxonomy): domain Bacteria; phylum Cyanobacteriota; class Cyanobacteriia; order Leptolyngbyales; family Leptolyngbyaceae; genus CAZBTL01. The sequence goes on from CAZBTL010000078.1 coordinate 9,191, forward strand.
CAATGAGTCCTAAAACCTCACCGCCGATTAGCCAACGACGTTGTCTGCTCTATGTGCCGGGGCAAGTTCCTTACGCGATCGCCTGGGAGTGGCAAAAGTCTCTGCTGGCCGAGCGCCGGGCTGATCCCAGCCTGGAGGATGTGCTGATCCTGCTGGAACATCCGCCGGTCTATACCTTGGGTCAGGGCTCTAAGCCGGAGTTTCTCCAGTTTGATCCAGCCCATTCCCCCTGGGAGGTGGTGCGGGTTGAACGCGGCGGAGAGGTGACCTATCACTGTCCCGGTCAACTAGTGGGTTATCCCATCCTGAACCTGACCTACTATCAGCAAGATCTGCACTGGTATTTGCGCCAGTTGGAGGAAGTGCTGATCCGGGTTCTGGCCAGGTATGACCTCACAGGAGAACGCCTTCCTGGTTTGACTGGGGTTTGGGTGGAGGGCCATAAGGTCGCGGCGATCGGTATCAAGGTCAGTCGCTGGATCACCATGCACGGCTTTGCCTTGAATGTGTGTCCCAATCTGGAAGGATTCCGGCGCATTGTGCCCTGCGGCATTGCCGATCGCCCGGTCGGCAGCCTGGAGCAGTTTATTCCCAGCATTCACCTGGCAGAGGTGCGCGACCAGCTAGTGCTTGCCTTTGCGGAGGTATTTGGGGTTGAGTTGGTACAATCAACGCTGGGTTTACTGAACCGGCAGACCGTCTCGCAAAAATGCCAGTAATTCCCGGTTTACGGTTTGGGGAACTTCCTGCGGCATCCAGTGACCGCAGTGGGGAATGGGCTTGAGCTTAAAGGGCGCTTTGATCCAGTTTTCTAGCCCTTTGGTCAGATTGGCGCTTAGAAACGAGTCCTCTTCCCCCCACAGGACCAGGGTAGGAGCTGTGATGGGATTGTGTAGATGATTCCAGTTCTTGACCCATTGCCAGGGAGAAAAGATGGCCCGATAGTAGTTCAAAATAGCCGGTAGGACACCGGGTTTGGCCAGGGCCGCCTGATAAATTTCCGTGTCTTCCTTAGAAAAGGCTCCTTTGCGGACGGCTTGCTCTTGCAACAGGTTGCGCACAAACTGCTTGAGGTTTTGCTGAATGAGCCATTCCGGCAAGGCAGGAACTTGAAAGGCAAACACATACCAGCTACGCCTGAGCTGATCCATATTGCCGATCAGTTCTCCCAGAAATCGTTCCAGGGGAGCCGCATTCAGCAGAGCCAGACGGTTGAGGCATTGGGGAAACTTTTGGGCTAGGTGCCAGGCAATTGTGCCACCCCAGTCATGACCGACCAAGTGGGCTCGACTGTAGCCCAACTGGTCAATCAGGCCACGGATATCTTCGCTTAAGGTGTCCAGGTCATAGCCACTACTGGGTTTGTCAGAGTCGTTATAGCCTCGCAGATCGGGTACAACCACTTTGAAGTGACGGGCCAGGGTAGGAATTTGAAACCGCCAGGCGTACCAAAACTCCGGAAATCCATGCAGCAGAATTACTAGATCCCCTTCACCCTGGGTTACACAATGCAGCCGGATGCGGTTGGTTTGAATATATTCATGCTTCCATTCAGCAGCGATCGCAGTCATAGAGTTGCAACACACCAATAGGCCGAAATAAGCGAACGGCGAGATCAACTGGTGGCATTGAGAGGAGGATGCCGTCCTTCAGACAGATTGGGCCGGAGACCAGCTTCCTACTGCCTGAGAACTGAGGCCCCACCTCAGCAATCGGTTGGGCGGCCTAGCCACCCCCACTGTCGCGCCAGGGATCTCACAGTCCAGCTACTTCCAGTGTAATGCGGCAGTTGGCATTCAGTTGGATGCAATCGGCTGTCCAGATCCAGACTCAGGGCCGCCGCCGCTGACCAATTTCTTCCGGTTGTTCCGCCGGGCGCATCGCTTCCCGACCCAACATAAACAGCCCAGAAACCCCCAGACAAGCAAACCAGATGTACTGATACCAATACTGGCGCACCTGATCCACCGCCGTCAGGTCGGGGTGGAGCGTATAAAGATAGAGCAGCAGGAATGCCATGGCCAGTGCGCCAAAGCCAACAAACGCTAACCCCACCTGGATTCGGACCGATTTCAACTCGGCGTCGGTAATGCTGTCCAGGTCGATACGAGCTAATTGCTCTAGTGACTGGTCCGCCACCACCGATACCTCGCCCAGATTCGTCGCAACCGCTTCCGGCAAAATGGGGGTCACGGTTTCCAGCGCTTTAACCCGTAGCGATCGCTCGGTGTCTCGCAGCACCACCAACGGTTCCAATTTCTTGGGTGCGGCCAGTTCCACTGGGGAATCCTGGGAGGGTGAAACGTCAGACTCAAACTCCATAGCAGCAGTGTGGGTCAATGGACTGAATTGGGATCCATTGTAGGGCGATCGGGCACTGGAGACAGCCATTGAGGTGACATGACTTTCCATTGCGGTTGGGCCGATGATGCCAATTTAATCCGCTCGTCCCGGTCATCAGGTTTGAATCAGAGCCTAATCAGAGCTTCCGACTGCTTGGTCTAGAGCCCATTGCCAGTATCCCTTCAACTGTCCGTGCCGTTATGGCCAATCGTCGCCAGTAACATCCGGGCAGTGGAACAATCGATCTGGATCTGGGACTTCAGTTCCTCCAGAGAGGCAAATTTTTGTTCGGGGCGCAGAAATCGTTCCAGACTAACAATCAACGTTTGCCCGTACAGGTCACCCGTCCAGTCAAATAAATGAACCTCCGCCACCTGCCGGAACCCATCCACCGTCGGTCGGTTACCCAGGTTCATGACTCCCCGGATGTAAGGGGCTGACAGTTGGTCTGCTGGCCAGGCAGATTGACTGATCTGCACCCGCACCGCATAGACCCCCTGACAGGGAACAAACTTCTCTGGCCGCAGTTGCAAGTTTGCCGTGGGAAAACCCAGCACCCGGCCCAACTGCTGCCCTTCCACCACATTGCCCACCAGACAATAGGGATAACCCAGCAAATGATTGGCCGTTTCCAGGTCTCCTTGCTGCAGCGCCAGCCGAATGGCCGAACTGCTGATGCGAACTGGCGGGTCAGCCCCAGCGCGATCGCCTTCAACCTGCTGCAACGGAGCAATCTCAACTTCAATGCCATAGGTGGCTGCGATCGCCTGCAGATCAAGAGCGGTGCCGGAGCGCTGCCGACCAAAACAAAAATCCTGACCCACACTGATGCGTCGGGCCTGCAACTTTTGCACCAAAATATCATGGACAAACTGATCCGGCGTCAGGCTGGCCAGTTCTCGGTCAAAGGGCAACAACACCAACTGCTCCACCCCTATGCGTTGCAGCAGGGCAACCTTTTCCTGGAGTGGAGTGAGCAAACAGCGGGGCTGCCCGGAGAAAAATTCCTGGGGATGGGGGTTAAAGGTGACAACTGTGGCATAAACACGGTCTGCCAGGGTTGTAGTAGATTCCGGTAAAACAGGCCAAATAACCTGTCGATGCCCCCGATGGACGCCGTCAAAATTTCCCAGGGCAACGGCAGTTGGAATTAGAGCGTTCGTTAGCGATGAGGTGACCCACACGCTTTACATTTTGACACACAATGACCTACTTAATTACGACTCCCTGAAAGCGTTGCAGGAATCGGATCGGAGGATTTCTCCATCTTAATCGTAGTGGGCGGGGCGATGGGAATGGAGAGCCCCTCTCGCGCCATGATGCCCCCTGGAAATGCCTGCAACAGTTTGTCTGCGACTTGATCCAGAAAATCATCTGAATGCAGGGGATCATGGTGAAAGATGACCAACTGCTTAACCCTGGCGGCTTCGGCCAGTTTCACCGCTTCCTGCCAGGTAGAGTGGCCCCAGCCTTCCTTGCCTGCCGCATATTCTTCGTCGGTGTAGGTTGCATCATAAATAAAAACGTCCGCATCCTGAGCCAGGTACAAAACGTTTTCGTCCAGGCGATCGGGGTGATGCTCGGTGTCCGTAACATAGGCAGCATGGCAGCCCCGCCAACTAACCCGATAGCCAACTGCCTGACCTGGATGGTTCAGCAAACGGTTTTCTACCTGAATCTCATCGCCGATCTGAATTGTTTGCCCAACTTCCAGGTCATAAAAGCGCAGATCGGCCGCCATAATCTGCAGCGGAACTGGGAAATTAGGATGGAGCATTTGACCATGCAAACGCTGCTCCATGGTGGAACAATTGGGGGCTATGGCGCCATAGATGTGGAAACGATTGCCCTTAATAAAGGCGGGTGCAAAGAAGGGAAATCCTTGAATGTGGTCCCAATGGGAGTGGGTAAAAAAAAGATGGCCTTCCACAGGCTGTTCAGCCAATAAAGACTGCCCCAACATCCGAATTCCAGTGCCACCATCAAAAATCAGACGCTCCTGTCCAACACGCATCTCAACACATGGCGTGTTACCCCCATAGCGCACTGTTTCAGCGCCAGGACTAGGGATACTGCCGCGTACTCCCCAGAACGTTATAGTTAACTGGTTAGGTAAATTGGACATGGGCAATAATGGGTCGAGCTCGAAGGAAGAGTCAGCAAACTGGATTCCGTTATCTGTTAGAAGTTAAGGCATGATCCCCAGAGACAGACGATTGAGTTTCGCAGACAAGCCCTGCAATTACGCCTTATTGACCTGTCGTTGATTTGCAGTAAACTCATCTTAGATTTGGTACCAGACCGACTCTAAAGGTCAGCTTTAATATTTAAGATGCCCCTTTATTTAGTCTTTATCAACAAGTCGCTGGTTGTCAGTGATTCCGATCTTTAGCTCCTGTGATCAGAGTCACCTGGGGAAGGGGAAGTTCCATTGCTGCAAATCCTTCAGTCCAGTGATGGAAGTCAGATTGTATTGCAGGGGAGTGATGGTGATGTAGTTTTCCCGAATTGCCTGCACATCAGTCATGCCGTGATGCAGCGGTTGGGGTACATCTTCCAACACCTCTCCAGCTAGCCAGTAGTAGGTTCTGCCCCGCGGATCCACCCGCTTTTCGAACACATCCACATAGCGCCGAATCCCCTGACAGGTAATCGCTACGCCTGCGATCGCTTCCGTGGGAACGGGCGGAACATTGACATTGAGCAGTAACAACTCTGGCAAGGCATGTTCGGCCAGTTGGGCCACCAGATTGTGGGCAAACAGGGTCGCTGGTCCAAAATCTCGAACTGTAAAACTGGCCAGGCTAAAGGCAATACTGGGAATCCCTTCCACTACTCCTTCCATAGCGGCAGAAACGGTTCCTGAATACAACACATCCGTCCCCAGATTGGATCCATGATTGATCCCGGCCAGCACCAGATCGGGCGGGCTGTCCAGTAGGGCCCACAAAGCCAGCTTGACGCAATCAGCCGGCGTGCCAGAACAGGCCCATGCCTTAACGGCAGGATGAAACATGGAATCAACCCGTTCGGCCCGAATCGGGTGATGCAGGGTAAGGCCATGTCCAGTGGCCGATCGCTCCTGGTCTGGACAGACCACCACCACCTCGTGTCCTGCCTCTGCCAGGGTATTGGCCAGACTACGGACACCCAGTGCATAAATGCCATCGTCGTTACTAATCAGTAGTTTCATGACTCCGTTGGTCGTCAGTGATTGAATATTAGGCAGGGAATTTTCGCAGGTAGTTCCACGGAGGTCCCGATCTTCCCTCTAAACTGGTAGGATGAGAGGCGTTTTGTCAAAGTCTTGATTCCCCCCGGACTCGCCAGACAAATAGCGCCCTTTATATTCTGCCCAGTCTCCCAACCCATCGTATGACGATTCAGCCCGCAGAACTGGAAGCCCAATTACAAGCCATTCACCAGGAAGCCCGACAGGCGCTGGCTGCTATATCCTCTCTGGAGCAGCTGGAGCAACTGCGGGTGAAGTATTTAGGCAAGAAAGGCCCCATCCCCCAGGTTTTGGGTAGTATGGGCAAGTTGGAGGCGGCCGACCGTCCCCGCATTGGGGCACTGGCCAACGAAATTAAAGAAGCAATTCAACAGGATCTGGAACAGCAAAAGGCTGCTTTACAGGCGGCTCAGATTCAGGCCCAGTTGGAGGCGGAAACGCTGGATGTCACCATGCCGGGAGTTTTCCGACCCCAGGGACGACTCCATCCCCTCAATGCCATGGTGGATCGAGTGATCGATATTTTTGTCGGTTTGGGCTATACCGTTGCAGAAGGCCCAGAGATGGAAACCGACTATTACAACTTTGAGGCGCTCAACTTCCTACCCGATCACCCGGCCCGCGATATGCAGGACACCCTTTTCCTGCCGGACGGCAATCTGTTGCGGACCCACACCTCATCGGTGCAGATCCGCTACATGGAAGTCAATGATCCACCGATCCAGATTGTTATACCGGGTCGCTGTTATCGCCGTGACACGGTGGATGCCAGCCACACGGCGGTGTTTAACCAGATCGAATTCCTGGCGATCGATGAGGGGCTGACCTTTGCCAACTTAAAGGGCACCATCAAAGTGTTCCTGGAGCAGATGTTTGGCGAAGTGCCAATTCGCATGCGGCCCAGTTTCTTTCCCTTCACAGAACCGTCAGCGGAAGTGGATTTGATGTGGAAAGGCAAGTGGCTGGAAATTATGGGCTGCGGCATGGTCGATCCCAACGTGCTGAAAGCGGTTGGCTACGATCCAGAAATCTATACCGGCTTTGCCGGTGGCATGGGGGTGGAGCGGCTGGCTGCTGTGTTGCATCAGATTGACGATATCCGGCGCTTCTACAGCAGCGATTTGCGGTTCCTACGTCAGTTCTAAACACCCATCAGTTTCAAAAATCCATTAGTTCTAAAACAAAAGGCGTACAGTACTGTACGCCTTTCAAGTGAAAATGCCAGGTTAACCAGGATCTAAACCAAGTCCATGCTGAGAACGGTAGTTCTAGCCCTCACCCCCAGCCCCTCTCCTAAAGGGCGTAGATTGCTTCCCGCAGGGTGGGAAACTCCGGGTTTCAAGCTAGACG
>CAZBTL010000079.1:0-16111 GCA_964494755.1 uncultured bacterium
GCCGGAACCTCCTCTAGCAGATCGGCCATGGCTTGGCCTTCCTCTTGGCCAAACAGATCTTCTAGACTAGTCGATTCCTCCTGGCCAAACAAATCTTCCAGCCCAGTCGATTCCTCCTGACCGAATAGACTGAGGCTCTCTGATTCGGCTGATTCCTCCTGACCAAATAGACTTTCCAGCCCAGTCGATTCCTCCTGGCCAAACAAATCTTCCAATCCAGTCGATTCCTCCTGGTCAAATAGACGGAGGCTCTCTGATCCGGCTGATTCCTCCTGGCCAAACAAATCTTCTAGTCCAGTAGATTCATCAAATAGGGCTTCGGCTGCAGATAACTCGACCCGATCAACTTCAGTCAGTTCCGATAAATCCGTCGCTTCAGGGACAGGTTCTGCTTCTGGCTCTATCCAACTGCCCAGTTCCGCTGCTTCCGCCTCGGTAGGCAGGTTTAAATTCTCTAACGTGGCAGGAGATTCGGGTACTGCTTCCGCAGAGGCTCCCAGTTCTGCCCAAGGATCGGGAATTTCACTAGCTGCAACAGGGCTTTCCGGTTCCTCTGGAAACAATGGGCTACTTACCTCCGGCGGAAAGACTTCTTCCTGCGCAGGGATTTCCAGTGCTGCGGATAAATCGGGCGGCGTTTCGGTGAAGGGTAGATCGGTGTCATCGATCTCGGCAAAGAGGGCGCCCAGATTGTTCAAGGACGCTTCTTCTGACTCGGCTTCCAATTGAGCTGCCAGGTCTGGTTGAAACTCCAAATCCGCCAGGCCTGCAGCACCACCCCCCTCTGACAGATCAGGAAACAGGTCTTCCATCGCTGGGGCTTGCTGCTCTTGGGGTTCTGGAGTTAGCGGTCCTAAGGCAATGACATCTTCCTGGCCAGAGAGGCTTTCTTCCTCCAAAAAGGCATCGCCGAACAGGGCGCTCAAATCATCCGTGGCACTTTCTCCAGTTGGCGCGGTTTCTGCGCCAGGGGTATCAAACAATAAATCGGAGAAATCACTGGATTCCTCGTCCTCAGACACAGTTAGGGAAACACCAGACCCCGCAACTGCTTCACCCAAAATTTCTTCCTCTTGCCAGGTTGATCCTAAATCTGGCATTTCTCCTTCAAACAGGTCTGCCAGAGAGTTGAGTTCTGCCATACCCACTTCTGGTCCCTGCTGATCCAGTCCTGCCAAATCTAAATCGGCTGGTCTAAACAGGTCGTCCAAGGTGGACAACTCCGAGGGGGGTGAGCCGCCCAAGTCCAGATCTAAATCCAGATCCGCTGGAAACCCTTGGGAAAGTGCCAGATCCGTTTCTGCCAGCAGGTTGGACAGATCGGCACTGGCTGCCAACTCTGGCTCTTCGGCTGGAACGGGCAAGAGTTCCAACAGTTGGGCACAGGGCGTAATTTCGCTGGAGCGCCCTGCCAGAACCAAATCCTGCGCTTGTTTAATGTCTCTGATGACAATCGGAGCCAGAGTGCGAAAGTCGTTGTCCGAGTCGGCGATCGCCTGTTTGGCTGTTTCTAGTAGTTGACACCAATTGGCCAGACCAAACTGGCCACCGATCGCCACCAGATGATTACAAATATCCTGTAACTGCTGCCGAACAGCTTCGCCTTCGCTTTGTTTGAAGAGTTGCAGCATGTCGCGCAACAGGTTGGGCACCTCGGTTTGGAACTGCCGTACCCATTCACTTCCAGCTACTGTCGCAGCAACTGCTGCAGGTGCTGCCTCCAGCCCCAGTTCCTCAATGTTCGGGTGGGCTGCAGGACCGCCAGTTGCTATTGCCAGAGTAGCCAAATGTTGCTCTAGTTCGCCAAATACAGGTTCGACGCCCCCCAAAGTCGCTGTTGCCACTTCCTCTGTTAACCCAAAGGGACCTTGCAACTGCTCGATCAACTCCTGAAGGGCATCAAATACCTTCAAAAACAGAGACTCTAGCCGCTGGTCAGGGCGAATCGGAGTGTCCTTGAGAACCTTGAAGAAATCTTCCAAACGGTGGGAAACCCGTTGAATACTGCCCAATCCCAGCATGGCGGCACCACCCTTGATCGAGTGGGCCGCCCGGAATAGTTCATTGACGGTTTCCGGTTCTTCAATGGTAGTTTGCAGATTCAGCAGACCCTGCTCGATCGTATTGAGGTGGTCTTTGGCCTCCTCAATGAAGTAGCCCATGATTCGCTGTTGTTGCTCAGGCTGCATGGCAATACTCCATTCCTTGGAATTGGGATTTAGGGGATGAACGCCTCAGATAGAAGCCAGTTCAAAGGTCAGATTTCCGAACGTAACACCAACGGGTGAGGGCGATGATTGCTGACGGTTCCACCGAAATGGAAAGAAAAACAACAACAGCCAGTCAACCGATTGCATGGATAGATCTAATGTATCGAATTGGTCATAAAATCGCACCTTGGGACTAGGGAATGGGATATCCTGGCTGGTTGCCTGCACCAGCAGCAGGGCTTGCCAACCTTACTTCTGTTCCAACGTTTCCACTCGGAACCGTTCCACCGACGTCAACAGATCGCGGGCCACACCCACTAGATTCTGGAGAGAACCCGAAACTCGTTGAGCTTCCTGGGAGGTTTCCTGCGCCGTCAGTTCAACCGATTGCATCACCTGGGCAACTGCACGGGATGTTTCGGTTTGTTCCACCGTATCAGAGGTGATGGAACGCACCAGCACATCAATCCGGTTGGACACTTGAATAATATCCTCCAGCGATCGCTTCGCCTGTTCGGCCAGCCGGGTTCCCTCAATGACCTGCTGGGTCCCTTCTTCCATGGCCGTCATCACAGAACTGGTCTCACTCTGGATTTGCAACACAATCTGTTCAATTTCCTTCGATGCTTTGGCGGCCCGGTCAGCCAGTTGGCGCACCTCATCGGCCACAATGGCAAATCCTCGACCCGCTTCACCGGCTCGGGCTGCCTCAATACTGGCATTCAGGGCCAGCAGATTGGTTCGAGAGGCAATCTGGGAAATCAGGGCCACAATCTTGGAAATTTCCTGGGAGGACTCGGCCAACCGCTTCACCTTACGGGTGGTTTCCGCCACCGTCTCCCGGATTTGCAAGATGCCAGCAACCGTCCGTTCCACCGACTCCCCACCCTTGAGGGCTGTCTCAGAGGCAGAGCGGGCCACTTCCTCTGCTTCTCGCGCACTTTCCGCCACCCGTTGAATCGAATCGGTCATCGCCTGCACCGAATTCAGGGTAACCGCCAGTTCCTCAGCTTGTCTCAGGGCGTCCGAAGAGAGGCTACGGGCAAACATTTCATTGTCCGTTGAGCCCTTAGCCACTTGGCGGGCGGCAATTTTCACCTGTTGGACGATTTCCCGCAGGTTTTGAATCGTCAGGTTGAAGGAATCCGCCACCGCACCCAGGACATCGGCGGTCACCTCAGCCTGCACCGTCAAGTCGCCTCGAGCCGCTCCTTCCACATCATCCAGTAATCGGATGACCTGACGCTGCAAATCCTCTTTCGCTTGCTCCTGCTCTTCCGCTTTCCGTTGCGCTTCGCTGGTGGTGGTCAGAATCACTCGAGAGGTCTGATTAAAGCTGGTTGCCAATTGTCCCAGTTCATCTTCTGAGTAAACCGTTGCCCGGGCATTAAAGTTACCCTGGGAGAGCGCATTGAACTGCGTTTGCAAATCATTGGTAGAACGCTTAATTTGCTTGGCGGTAAATTGACCGAGGGCAAAGGCACCGGTGAAACCAGCGGCACCAGTCACGATCGCCAGTAACAGATCTTTCATCCGTTGGTCTTCCAAGACCTGATTGACGTCGGTGATGGTGACCTGATTGTTTTTGACCTTGCCCTCCAACTGGTTGGAAATGTGCTGAGAAAAACCGAAACTGACCGCCGCTGCTGCCAGCAGGGAGGCCAAACCCGCCACCCCCGCAATTATCAAGTTCTTGGTGGCAATGGGGGCATTTTGCAGCGGCGCCAGCCATCCCTGTTCAATCGAAACAGCGGGTTCGACGGCTGAACCATCTAGTTGGGTAAAAGTCGGAACCTGCTCCGAAGGACCAGCAATGCTGAAGATTTCCTCGTCTCGGATAATGCCGCGATCGCCACTGTCAACAAAGTCTAATCCCGTATCCCCAACAGTGCTGGGGCCAGACGACATAAACTCGGCCGCCAACCCCGGACTGGTAAATCCAGCAGAATTTTCAGACAGATCAAAGTCCGCCAGATTACCTAAATCATCGAACTCATCAAATTCATCCAGAAAATCGACACTACTGGAGCCGCTGATTCCCGACTCTGAACCCGCCACATGGGTATCCTGCACCGGAAACGGGGCCGCCTCAGCCGTTAACCCGTTGGCCGAGATCTCCTGCTGTTGGGTAGGCGGAACAACAAAGGCCGACTCCTCTGGTTGGAGCAGTCCCGTATCCCCCATAAACAGAGTTTCATCCTCACCGGGCTGAAAACCAGAAAAGCCTTGGACAGGGGCCGGAGATTCTGGAAACTGTGCTTCTGGTCTGGCGGCCTCACCCATGGTGAAGTCGGCTGGCTGCATCTGATCCGCCTCAGAAAAGTCCAGCGGTGCAAATGCATCTTCAAACTCCTCCAGCGCGTCCGAAAGCACCTGCTCCTCTTCCGCCGCCAGCGGCAGGCCCGTATCACCGGAAACCGCAAAGGGATTGGCTTCTGGCTGCAAGGTCGTAAAGCTAGATTCCGAACCGCTGGCTTCGCCCCAGGACGGTGGGTGTTCAATTCCAAAGGGATCCTCAAACATCTCAAATTCATCTGCCGCCGCCGCTTCCTGGCCAAAGGACTCGCCAAACGGACTGGCAAATTCTTCGAAGCCGCCCCCAGCGGAGGACTGCCGACCGACTTCATCCTCAGACAGATTAAAGTCCAGCTCATTGGCTGGAAAGTCGGCTGCCGAAATTTGATCTAAATTATCCTGCCAGACCGTGCCCGAGAAGTCTGACAGGTTCTGATTAGCGGTGGGAACCTGCAAATCCGACTCGGCAAATTCCGCCCCACTGGGTAGGGGCAGATCTTCCCCCAAATCCCCTTGCTGACTGATATGGTTCAGACCATCGTTGGCATAGGCCGTAAATTCAGGATCAGTGGTTAGCTCTAGCACAGCTTCATACTGGTTCTTGGCGATCGCATACTGTTGCAAGCCATAGCAGTAGATGTGGCCCCGCAGAAGACAAACACTCGGGTCATTTGGGAAATCATGCACGAGGCGATCAATAACCCTGGCAGCCTCCTCATAGTCTCCCTTGACATAGGCAAGCTGGGCTTGTTGATACTCCTGCGCGAACTCAGTACTTGATGCCATGTTTCTACTCCCAGTTGAGTATTGAGTGCTCTAGCCTTGGCGTTCTGGAGATATTGCCAGGTGCAGGCAGACCCTACTCCGTAACACCCGATCCTCGTTACTTTCAGTTTTACTTCCACTCTCTGGATTTAGCACCTTCAGTTTTCCTCCCTAAGCGGCCCAACGGGCTGATCTTAAAATTGCCACCTGATCCAACAACCGTAAATACTCACTCTTGTCTTCATCCAACACCCACTCTCCGCGCAAAAACGGGGCAACGCTGTCCGGAACATTGCTTGGCATCTGTACTTCATCCGCATCCAGCCATTCCATCCCGACAATTCGGTCAACCGCCAGCCCGAGCATAATATCTTGATCTTCAACCGCAATGACTGGAATTTCTGGGCGGTCCGTATTCAGCGGAGTGGGATCACCCAAAAACTGACCCAGGTCAGCAACCCAGACAACCTGACCCCGCACATTCAACGTCCCCAGCAACAACGGTGAAACGTTAGGAACTGGCGTAATTCGGTCAGGGGAAGGGGAAATCACTTCCCGAATCCCGGTTGCAGGTAAGGCAAACTCATCGCCGGACGAGATGTAAAACCGCAAATGCAACTCACCTTCCGGCGTTTCCAATTCCTGGAATTCTGGAGCCTGATCCTGTCCCCTACCTGTTAAAAAGTCCGGATTCCCAATCATTCACTCTGTCCTTAGCTGCGCAGCAATTGCTTGACGGTGCCGACCAACTCAGTTGGTTGAAAGGGCTTAGCAATGTAAGCATCGGCTCCCTGCTTCATCCCCCAATAGCGATCGAACTCTTCCCCTTTAGAGGAACACATCACCACAGGAACGTCTTGGGTGTTGGGATCAGCCTTCAAGCGACGACAGACCTCGTATCCATTCATCCGTGGCATGACAATATCCAGAACCACCAGGTCAGGACGACTGTCCTGAATTTGTTCCAGTGCTTCTAACCCGTCACCCGCAACGGTTACCTGTAATCCACTCCCCTTCAAGAGATCGGTAATCATTTCCCTCTGGGTAATGCTGTCCTCGACGACTAGAACCATGCTCATAGCATTTTCACCTGCCCACTGGTTGAAACATAACAGGAAGTCCCAACACCAGTCATCCACTCGCTATCATTTACTATAAATTACCCTTGTTTACTGATTAAGTTGCGGGTTAGAAGAAGAGACGATATCTTCAATTTCTAACAGATTGCCCAACATTTGGGTGGATGGCTCACCTGTTTCCCGATTTTCTAAAGGGCCAAAACCAGCATATTTTTCTACCAGCATTAATAACTCATCTGCTCCAAATGGTTTCGTCAGATAATCTGTGGCGCCAACCATTCTGGCTCGAACCCGGTCAATAAAGCCGTCTTTACCCGTTAGCATGATAAGCGGGGTTTGGCGAAATGCTGTAGACTTTCGCAACATTGCACATAACTCGTAACCATCCAATTCCGGCATGGCAATATCGCAAAAAATTAAATCTGGTTTGAATTGAAACACCAGGCTCAAAGCCTGTAATGGATCCCCAATCGTTTTAATTTCGCATCCCTGCTGACTAAGAATTTGTTCAACCGTTTCACGAATTGTTACACTGTCGTCAATACAAAGAACTCGCGGTGCCGGTCCCGATTGCCACCAGTGCTTGCCTGCTTGGGTGATTTCCTGTTGCAGGGTTGGGGAAGTGGATGACTCTCGGGGCGGGACTGGTAGCAATTGAATTTGTCCCTTTTGGGCATAGGGATAAATCGCTTTGGCGACGGTCAGAATTTCTTTGTTGAGATAGCGGGCAATCTGCCGAATCGATGTTTGCCCATCCACGTAGCGATCCAGGAGATGAAATGTCTCTTTGGGCAAGGTTTCTCGCAGCGATTCAGTGCCCGTAATGATGGGGCATTGGTTAGGCGATTGAATCAGAGGGTGCAGTTGTTTCCACTCTTGAACCTGCTTCACCGTTTCCTGCAGCAGTGGACCAATCGCCAGGGTGCAAAGTTGGGGACTCAAAGGATGGCTCATTTCAAAGATGAAAGCTCCCTGATGCAGGCTCAACAAGTCGAATAGCGTTTCCTGCACCATGCTGTGCAAAATACTGCGCCCTTGGGCAGGGGTAAGGATATGGTTTTCCAGTAGGGCCCATAGATAGCCATACTCCAGGGAGTGGGGAGCTGCTGCGATCGGCGACACCGCAAGGGTCTGGAGTGTAGATTCTGCTTTGTAACGGCGCAAATAGTCCGAGAGTCTGGTCAGACTGTTCTCCGCATCTGTGGCGTAGACGATCTGGCCGTTTAGGAAAAAGACGAACCAGGATTGGCTGACAGAAAGGGGTTCCGGACTGCCTAGACCGACAGAATGGACTGGATAGGTTTCGACAAATAGTTCACCTGTCCGTTGTCCCAACTCGATCAGTTGTAGAATGCTACGAACATCAATTTCACTTAGTTGCCCCTGCATGCAACTCGGGTTCCTCCCAAAGACTGATTGCTGACATCGGGCAGAGATCAGGGCTGACCTGGCTCGAAAAATCCAAAGAGAAATTGCCTCCCACCCCTGTTATACTCCGACTCAGATTCTTCCATCACAGTCTGCCAAGGAATTTGCAATGGTCAATCAAGGTTGCTTTTTCCTGGGCGATACCTTTTTCTGGCCGTAGGGTACTTATTAAGTTAGAGTCTGACCTAAAATAGCAAGATAGGTTTGTCGGATATGCCAGTAGGAATGTCGATTGCGGTCCAGGGTTTGGGAGTGCGCCTCGGATTTAACCGTCATCTGTTTCCATTGTGGTTTCCCTGTTGCGGTTGAATGGGTTGGTTGGCTGCACTCATCCTGATTGGATGCCTCCTCTGACTTACTGAAGGGTTATTTAACGGGTGGGAAAGCTGAAGATTTGACTGCTGGTTTGCAACCGCCCGATGGGGGTGCTCTTCCAGTCAACGCACGATACTCTGGGAAAAGAGAGACGAAGCAGGCCAACGTAAACCAACGATGCAGATAACTGCAAAAACGTAAATTTATCGTGTCAAAGAGTTTTAGGATGATAGCCCATCCCTCTCAGGGCGCAATCTTCTAAATAGTAGGTAATAGAGTCGGCCACAGGTATTCGTAGAGGACATTCAAGCGTGCTGTATCTAGCGGAAGTACAAAAAAAGGGTGGTGGACTGCTCGGCGGTAGTCGGGTCGAGCTGAAGCTTTTGGCTTGTCAGCGGGCGGAACAGAGCTGGAGTGCGGTGTCGGGTGATGAAGCTGTGGTGGCAGATGAGGCTAGCACCTACAGTCCTGGCTCGCTTGTCCTGGTGGAAATCAGTGCCAATAAGCAAGTCCAGCGGGTCCAGGAAGCAGGTCGTCCCCTGGTCAGCATTTTGCAAAATTTCTCCCGATTGCAGGAAAAGTTTAAGACGCAGGAGGAAGAGATTGAGCAATGGAAACAGTCGCTCACCTATCAAAGCCAGGAATTGAACCGGCGGGAAATGGAAATGGAAACCCGGCGGGAACAACTCCAGCAGATGGAGGAAGACCTGGAGCAGTTGGAACAGCAGCGTCGGGAGTTGGAGGCAACCCGTGAAGAGGTGACGCGGTTACAGGAAGAATTTACCCGCAAGTCTCAAGACTTGGAAGGCGCATGGGATCATCTGCGGGGCGAGATGCAACGCTTGGAGGAACGGAAAGCCCAACTGGAACAAGCGGCCGGTCTAGATGCGGAACAAGTTCGCAGCGTTCAAGATCTGTTGGACCGAGTTTCCACGGCTGTGCCAACGGTTGATTCGGTTCAGGAGCGGTTGACCCTGACCCTGGACATCCTGAACCAGAAACAGAGTTTGCTAGACCAACACTGGCAAGCTTTGGAGCAACAACGTCAGATGGCTCAGCAAGGTCAAGAGGAAATTGATCAACAGGGGGCTGATTTGCATCGGCGCTGGCAGGAATGGCACCAGGCGCAGGAGTCGCTGGAGCAGGCGCGGGCAGAGTTAAAAATTCAACAAAATGCGATTCAAATTAAGCAAGACTATGCGCGCTTGCTGGGGGTTCAACTGCAGAATCAGGATGATTTGCATCAACAACTCTATCGTCTAGTGGACTCATCCGAGAACATTACCATTGGTCATCGGATTGATGTGAAAGCGCTGGAAAACCTGTCGGTGGATGAGTTACAAAGGCTGACTCAGGATTTGGAGCGGGAATTGGAAAAGCTGCACCAATTTGTCGATAGCCAGGAAGAGGAACTGCGATCGAAGCAGCAGGAAATTGAAGCCTTGCAGCAGAAAATTGAGCAGGCCTCCGAATACGATCGCTTGAACTTGGAAAATGACCTGGCTGATGAACAGGACGGGTATCAAATGCTGAATGAGACCCTGGTGGGTCAACGACGCAATTTACGGGAACGGGAAAGCATCTTGAAACAACATCAGGCTGTTTTGCGTCGGCGTCAGGGACAGGCGGATTTGGAGAAAGGCGATGAGATTGATCTGGGACCGGTGTTGAACCAAATCGAAGCTCAGCGTCAGCAGCAGGCGGATGAATTGCACCATCTGGAGAGCCAAATTGAACAGATGCAGGCAACTGTTCAGCAAACCCAGGACGTGATTAGTGGGCGAGTCTCTGAGCAAGAGCAGCAACGGAATGAACTGAAACAACTGGAACAAGCCCTGCAAGAGCGACGGTCTCAGGTTGCTGAACTGTGGGGCAAAGTGAATCTGTATCAAGAGTGGTTACAGCCAGTTCAGAATCGGACCCATGAGCTTCGGCAGTCTCTGGAAGACATGCTTCCCACGCTGGCTCAAGTGCGAGAAACCAGCGATCATCAGTTGCAGTTAATTACGGAACTGCGGCAAATGGTGACCAGTCTGTCAGATGTGCCGCAATTGGCAGCCTCTTGACCCCTGAGGGCAAGTAGGCCATCCCCGGGAGATCGCGCGCCTCTTGCAGGACTGATTCTGGCGATCGCAGAGGCTCTGCCGAAATGCTTTTACAGTAACTGTCATCCGGTTCCGACCCACCCATGTTCTGGCTTGCGGAACGTAGTTGAGCCCGTTGGAAAATACTCCGTGTCAGGGCTCCATCCAAATAGTGCACCCGATAGGCCAGACTATCGCCCCGTTCTGCCAGCAGGGTTTCGTACTGCGCCAAGGAAACATCCGCGATCGCGCGCTGTTCTTCCGGGTCGTCAATTTGCCAACGTTTAGACAAATCATCCAGCAGCAACATCGCCCCTCCCCCGCGATCGGTTGAAGCTATTCTAGACGGTTCCAACTGCCGTCCTGCCAGCACATGGGCTAGGATTTGTGGGAGAGGCAAAGCCCTGAATCAGCTAGGCTAAGGTCATCCGGGATAACGTTATGACGAGGGATATTCCAGAAACAGCCGGAATAGGGAAAATGAAACCGGTGTCTCAGATCCAGCCTTTCCCCACGCCACTGCTGGATAAGAAACTGGCTCATCAGCGACAGCAATCCGAAGTTGATCGCCAGATTCTTCTGCAAGAAGCCCTTTCCTGGTTAAAGAAACAGGCCAATCGCTTCGGTGTGGAACAGGGTTATCTATTTGGCTCAGTTACTCAGGCTAATCGTTTTTCACCTGACTCAGATTTGGATTTAGCGGTTGAAAGCTTGCAGCAGGGAGATCCCTTTGGTCTGGCCAGCTACTTGTCCCTGCATCTCAATCGAGAAGTCGATCTACTTCCATTAGACCAGTGTCATTTTGCCGATAAGATTCGCCAAACAGGAATTCCATGGAGCAGGAACGAATCGCTGGATTGACAGCCGAGCTTACAGCTCAGATGCGCTTGATTGAGCGTATTTATCAGCGATTGGACAATCGCCTCAGTCTGGGCTTAGAGACACCTGCTCAGCTCGATAGTGTGGCCTATCAAATCCATAATCTGTATTGTGCAGTTGAAGATCTGCTCAAACTGGTTGCCTCCGCCTTTGAAAATAGCATTGGGTCAAGCAGTGAATGGCACCGCACACTTTTGCTGCGGCTGAGTCAACCTGTACAGGGAATTCGACCAGCTCTTTTGTCTGAAGAAACGTTCGATGTACTCAATCGACTAAGGGGCTTTCGCCACTTTGTTCGTCATGCCTATGGGGCAGAGGTCGAAATTACTCAGCTCAGAACAAACCTCGATTTATCCTTCCAGTTGAAACCGCTCTTAACAAAGGATATCCAGTTGTTCTTGGCACAGATGAGTCCTACAGAGACGTGATCATCTCCTAGCTCTCTAGACCTGATTCTCTGACGTTAGGTTGGACAGCCATCAACAGGCCCAGCGTCTCAAGCAATACTGCTAGGACGCACTAACAGGCGAAGATCGATCCCATGAACTTCTCTGGAGGTCTGTCTTGCCGTCATTCGATCAACAGGAAACACCCCTGGTGCGGGCGCTGAAAGCCTGCGTCAACCGGGTTCATGCCCCTTTCTATACGCCCGGACATAAGCGGGGCCAGGGAGCGCCGGAGCGATTGAAAGCACTATTGGGCTCCCAGATGTGGCGGGTCGATTTGCCGGAACTGCCGGACCTGGACAACTTGTTCGCGCCCCAGGCTGCGATTCAGCAGGCGCAAGAGCTGGCTGCGGAGGCTTTTGGGGCAGACCGGACCTGGTTTTTGGTCAATGGGTCTACTTCTGGTGTCATTGCCGCCATTCTGGCCACCTGTTCTCCGGGTGACAAGATTATCCTGCCCCGTAATTGCCACCAGTCGGTGATTTCCGGTCTGGTCCTGTCGGGTGCGGTGCCGGTTTTTGTCAATCCCGCCTACGATCCGCAGTTGGATCTGGCCCATAGTCTGACACCCTCAGCGGTGGCTGCTGCTCTCCAACGCCATCCAGATGCCAAAGCGATGATGCTGGTTTATCCCACTTATTACGGGGTCTGTGGCGATATCGCCGCGATCGCCCACCTGGCCCACCAACACGGCATTCCTTTGCTGGTGGACGAAGCTCACGGACCCCATTTCGCCTTCCATGCCGATTTACCATTGGCGGCGCTGGCAGCGGGGGCTGATTTGGTGGTGCAGTCTACTCACAAGGTGTTGTCGGCCCTGACCCAGGCGGCTATGGTGCATTTGCAGGGCGATCGCATTGAGCCAGAGCGCGTTAGCAAAGCCTTGCAACTGGTGCAGTCCTCCAGTCCCAGTTATCTACTGCTGGCTTCCTTGGATGCGGCTCGCTGGCAAATGGCGACTCAAGGTCAGACTTTACTGGAACGAACCCTGACCCTGGCCGACCAGGCGCGATCGCAGTTAAGCCAGATTGCCGACTTGTCGGTTCTTGGCCCAGAACAGGCTGGCAGCCCTGGTTTCCTGGCTCTGGATCGCACCCGCCTGACGGTTACCGTGTCTGGCCTGGGCCTAGACGGGTTCACCGCCGACCAGATCCTCCACACCGAACTGGGCGTCACGGCTGAGTTGCCTTCGCTGCAACACCTGACCTTTGTGATTAGTCTGGGTAATACAGCAGAGGATATAGATCAATTGGTAAAGGCGTTTCAGCAGTTGGCAGAACGATTTAGAGGTGGTCAGTGGTCAGCGGTCAGTGGTCAGCGGTCAGCGGTCAGCGGTCAGCAGTCAGCGGTTAGCGGTCAGCACCCCGCAGATGCTTGCAATGATTCGATGCCGATACTGGCAATTTCACCCCAGCAGGCTTTTTTTGCGACAACGGAAACGGTTGCGGTTCAGCAGGCGGTGAATCGGATCAGTGCGGAATTAATCTGTCCCTATCCGCCAGGAATTCCGACCTTGATGCCGGGAGAAGTCGTGACGGAAGCGGCGATCGCAACGTTGCAAACCGTGTTGGCAGCGGGGGGACAAATTACTGGCTGTAGTGACCCGTCGCTTCAGCATTTACGGGTTATCCGTCAATAGGTGCGCCCCTGCCCACTTGCCAGACACAGCTTCTATAATGGAAAGATGACTTTATTAAGCTTTGTAAAGCAATGCCTAATTTGGAGCAGCTTGCCCTGGACCTGGAAAGTCCCAACATGAAGGATCGCATGTTAGCCTTGGCGTCCCTGCGGGAGGTGTCGGCTGAAGAGGCCGTGCCGTTGATTAAGAAGGTTTTGAATGATATCAGTTTGCAAGTCCGCTCGATGGCGGTGTTTGCGCTGGGAGTCAAACAAACGGAAGAAAGTTATCCCATCCTGGTCAATCTGCTGGAGTCAGAGCCGGACTATGGTATCCGGGCAGATGCAGCAGGAGCATTGGGTTATTTGCAGGATCCGCGCGCCGTCGAACCGCTGATCCGGGCTTTCTATGAAGATACGGAATGGCTGGTGCGGTTTAGCGCAGCGGTTTCCCTGGGGAATTTGCAAGATGCCCGCGCCTATGATGTGCTAATCCAGGCTTTGGATAGTGAAGAGGCGATCGTGCAGATGGCCGCGATCGCGGCTCTGGGCGAAATCAGAGCAATCGAGGCAGTAGATGCCATCCTGAAATTTGCATCCTCAGAGGATTGGATGATACGGCAGCGGTTGGCAATGGCCCTGGGCAGTCTGCCCACCGACAAGAGTGTGTCGGCGCTCAAGTATCTGGAGAAGGACAGTAATCCCCAGGTAGCTGAGTCGGCTCGCTTTGCGTTACAGCAATTGCAGGCAGATGGTCTGATGTAGTTCCGCCTCAGCTAAGGCGGAAGAAGATGCCACCCCGTCGGACGCCCTCTTGCTGGCCGTAGCTGCTGACCGTGAGCGATCGCAAATGCTTAAAGAACGGCTGTCCTGCTAATTCCACCACTTTCAGCAGGGGAAATTGACGTTCCAGAACTGGAGCGCTCTGGTCCCAATCGATATAGAGATAGCCATTATTGGGTCGTAGTATGGGCTCGATGGATCGCTGGAAGCCAGGCGTCGTCATTAAGGAACGGCCTATGGCGCCCAGCGCCTGATCCATGGCGGCAATGGAAGAGGCAAACACCTCATAGTTACCGATGGCGCCATGCACACCACGCACTTCCGCTTGCAGCGTTTTGCTGGGTTGCTGGTTGCTGCTGGCGGCGGACAAGCGGGTCCAGGCCGAGACGGTTTGATTGCCCAGGGTCACGTTGCCAGCGCTGAGACCTTGTTTTTGGGCAATGGCGTCTAGATGCTCAATCCCTGCCTTGGCACTGGCATCCCCATCACCTCGGTGGGCAACAAACACCCACTCGTTGGCTGCTGGCGGTGCGACAACTGGCTGAGAGGCTTTTCTGCGGCCCTTCTTACCTTTTCCAGATGCCTCCAGGGTAGGGTCTGGAATGGCTGGCAGCAGACCCACGGCATATTCTCCCCGCGTCCAGGCAAAAACATCCTTGGGTAGGTCAATCTGCCACTGCTTTTGCAAATCCGTCACCGGCTGGTTCACTAGTTGGGCCACTGCAGGATAGCCCGACAACAGGTCGGACAGTTGAGTCCATAGCCGATTCAGATCACTGCCAGAGGCGGAAAACAAACTGTTTCCAGGGATGTATTGGAGCGCTTTGACGGGCTGCGACAGGGTCGGGGGAACGGTGGCCCCTTTGCCGCTGGTCGGCACCAAGGCGGTTTCGGCCATTAAACCCTGACGTTTGACTTCCAACGCGATCGCCAATGTTTGATAAGTCGGTTCCTTAGCCGTTCCACTGGTTGCCTGACCTACTTTGGTTGCCCCCGCTTCCACAGACAACAATTCCGCCAATCGGGGCAAATTGACAAAGGTTAGACCAATCCGCGGTTGGGTCAAGGTTGCCAGAGCTTGGTCATAAAAATCGGCTGTATTCAGGCTTAGGTCGGGCGCCTGCACGTTGGTAATGGCATCGCGCAGCACCTTGGGACTGTTGGCAAACAGGACAAACTTGTCGCCTACCACCGCACTGGCTAGGGTCAGGGGAGGCAGATCAGTGGGTTGGGCCTTACGATTGGCCGATTTGCCAGCCTGGGCTGCCTGCCTGGGCTGACTATCCAAGGTAGCCGGAATCAGGCTGCCGTAAATTAATTTGACTCCCTTGTATTGCTCGAACATCAGGTCGGTGCCCGTGATCGCCCGCTTTTGCCAGAAGGCCTGCAAAAACTCCCGCGATCGCTCTGGGTCTTTCGTGGCCATCGCCAGCAGGTATCCCGGTTGCTGACCATTGGCGCGATCGCGATCGATGTCCAGCGTCGTCACCGCCAGGGTCAACTCATTGCCCAGCCAGGGTTGGATGTCCCGTTCATAGTTAAGGCCGGTACTGGCTAACAAACTTTGCTGCAACTGCTTCAGTTCAGCCCTGACCCGACGCCGCTCTTCCGGTTTGGCCACCAACTGTCGGAAGGCTACTAACCGCTCCGGATTGACCAACAGCGAGGTAACCACTGGAGCCTGCTTGGGCACAAACATGACCGCAGCCGGGGTTGCGTCCTTTCCGCCTTTCAGCAGCACCAGGGGACTGCCCGACACCAGCCAGAAGAGACCACCCAGGCCGACCAACAGGAGCGCAATAACAACGGATGCCAGGATCGTGAAAAAGGAACGGAGCTTCATGGAACCAAAAGCCGCTTAATTTCCGGGACATGGACACACAGAACACCAGCATCATTATTCCAGCACAAGGACTCCGGAACACATTGTTAAGCGTTGGAAATAACAGTTCGCTCTCCCCGGCGGTAAAAACTTACTCTGGGGAGTTGGTTGTCTGTCGGGTAATGGCAAGCCAGCGGCCAAATTAACTCTTCTTATACCAATTCTCTTTAATGATGAGCATTATCTGACCCCTCCCAACCTCCCCTTGGTTCTAGCGTTAGCGGCGCGTAGCGCGGGAGGTGCCGCAGGCGGTGGGGTAAATTCTATGCAGCCTCAGATTAAATCGGTATTAGAACATTTCTGGGCAAGAACATCCTCGCCTATGGGC
>CAZBTL010000080.1:0-16076 GCA_964494755.1 uncultured bacterium
ATCCGTTTCATCACTGGAATCGGCAATGCCGTTTTTTCCCTTCCAGCTTAAATTGGTGGCTGCCATTGATACACTGAACAATGATATGCGTTGGATGGTGAACCCGTGTTAGACGAAGCGGCGAAAAAGACAATTCTGCGAAAGATTCCCCACGGACTCTATATCTGTGGCGTTAAGGATGGAGATGAGGTCAATGGCTTTACGGCCAGTTGGGTGATGCAAGCCTCCTTTACGCCGCCGTTGGTGGTTAATTGCGTGCGCCAGGACTCCCGCTCCCATGCCATGATTCAGGCCTCGGGGGTTTTTGCATTGAGCGTGCTGGAAGCCGGACAAAAGGATCTGGCCCAACAGTTCTTTAAGCCCCAGCGGAGGGTTGGCAATAAGTTTGAGGACGTGGAGTTTTATCTGGGTGAAACTGGCTGTCCGATCATTTCCCAGTCCCTGGGCTATGTGGAATGCCAGGTGGTGGGTTCGGTGGAAAAAGGGGACCACACGGTTTATGTTGGCGAAGTGATTGCGGCTGGTGTCCACCGAGAGGGAGATCCGCTCTTGCTGGAAAGTACTGGCTGGCAGTACGGAGGTTAACCACCATGCCGTTGATCAAAGTGCAAACCTCAGCTACCCCCGATTCCTCCCAGGTGGGTTCCCTGCTGAAGCAGTTGTCCGCCAGTCTGGCCAAGCACATCGGCAAGCCGGAGTCCTATGTTATGACAGCGTTTGAACCGGGAGTGGCCATGACCTTTGGGGGCACGACCGATCCCGTGTGCTACATCGAAATTAAAAATGTTGGCACCCTCAGCCCCAGTCAGACCAAAGCCATGAGTCAGGACTTTTGCCAACAAATCAGCTCCGCGATCGCCGTTCCGGCCAACCGCACCTATATCGAGTTTTCGGACGCCAAAGGCTCGATGTGGGGCTGGAATGGTTCTACCTTTGGCTAGGGGGGTGTGCAGATTGTTTGTCGCACAGATGCAATTAGCGAGAGTGGTTAGTCGTCACTGGAGCCTGAGGATCTGAATTGCAAGGGCATCTAGATTTCCTCACCCGACTGGAGGAACGCCTTAGCCGCTGACAGTCGGTTAGATTTCACCTGAAGTCATCCCATCGCTCAGTGTCGTCATCACTCCCCAGCAGCGACTCAAACTCAATTCGGAGGGAATGCACATCGGCCAGGCGACCCACCAGTAAACTGTTACTGCCGGCATCCTGCAGGCGCTGTTTCCAGTGGCGGATTTTCTCGCCATTGTTAACCCAAAAACTGACAACCGTATCAACGGCCTCGTCCAGATCCCATCCCCGTCCCGCTGTCACTGTTTTGGCTGAATCGATAAATTCGTCCAGGGTACAGTGATAAGCGCCCAGATAGGCAGCTCCTTTCCAGGGGGTGCGCTGCTCTGATTTTTGTTGTTGATTAAAGAGCGACAACACGGGCGCAACGCCGATTAGATCAAACGTATACTCCATGTGGGTTCTCGAAGTTTGTTCTTTATTCAGGCTTTTGTAGCCCAATAGCCTGGGGTTTGTAAACCACAGTTGATCTATCTTTACAATTCTCTTTGTATGGAGAACTGGGTTGGTAGCGATCGCTCGTCTAAGTCCCAGGCTGGCTGGCATCAAACCCTATCCCTGAGCCAATTAGCAGGTTGGCGTTTGATTGCTACTTTGGGTTTTAAGTTGTTACATCCGAATGTCACGGAATCTTGACGGGTCTTATGCATTGGGAAATCGGCATCCACAAAGGCTATTGCATAACAACAATATGATGTCGTTCCTGATTCAGCAGTAGTGGCTATTGATTATCATGGGTTTGGAAGACAACGGTGTTTTGATACAGTCTAGAGGCTAACTTTGCCAGGATTCAGGTTCCCTTAAGGCAAGGGATACCCAATCACAGATGACGCATCCCCAGATTAAAAATAAATTCTTTTTCGGTTGCAAATGATAGGAAGGGGTATATCCTATCTTGAATGACACAGCGATGCGATAGATACTTGAAGGTTCTATCTCAATGCATTCCTGCATAGTTTGAGTTGGGTCGATGGAAGAGATTCCCTGCTCTGAATCAGATCTCGTCTCGGCTTTCTCAGTGTTGGCAAGGTTCATTCGTGAAGGAGTTTGATTTTGTGATGCATTTAAAGACGGTGTTCGGGAATGGAGCAATGGCTGTGGCAACGCTCATCCTTGCCTATCCTGCGGTGGCCCAGCCTGTGCCTGCAAAGGCCTCAAATGCTTGTATTCAGCGGACGGCTGAAGAAATGGTAGTGGCCACCCGAGATATCACGGTGACGGGTGCAGGGCCAGTCGATCCAGAGAATGGGGTCAGAACCCTGTTTATGCGAAACAAAGTGAATGGCCAGACTGCCAACTGCCGCGTCAACACGATCGATGGCACGGTCTTGTCGGTTAATGTGAGCGGTACAGGCACAACTCCTCCTACAACCCCGGCCCCTCCTGTCTTTCCAGCTCCTCCAACAGCAGGATCCTTTGCGGGACGTGGTAAGGCCACTGGTGCGGTCTTTGGCACGGGACGGCAAGCTGATGCAGCTCTCAGCTTTAATCAGACTCGCCGCTTTAGCTTGAGCCTGGCGGTTCCCCCCGGAAATGGGGCGCAAATCCAGTATCAGGGCGTGATCAATCAGATCAGTAACACAGTTCCTAATAATCCCAACAGCTTCTTCATCCAAGGTCGGTTGGAGAGTTCTGCTTCCTCTGTGAATAAGTTACAAGTGGTTAAGTCTACTGGATCTTGTTGGATTGAAGTATTTGATGCCCGTATCGTCTCTGTATATTGCAACACTGGCTTTCCGGCTAGTTCGGCCCAATTCCGTGGTATGGTCCAGTTCTAAGTAGGAATAACGCAGTCGTCTTGTATTGCCTGGCTGAATGGGGGCTTTGGTCTCCATTCAGCTTTTTGACTGTTCCTATTGCAGCGGGTTATGACCATCGCAGCCTCCCAATTTGCGGACGTAGCTTAAAGCCAACTCCTTCACTGACGGGACAAAGAATTGGCCTTAAGGCTCATAGTAAAGGGGCAAAGCTGGCGGAACCTACCAACCCTTGCGAGACTGTTCCAGGACGTAGGTAGCCACATCTTCAATTTGGGTCTCATTCAGGCGGCCGCCAAAGGCGGGCATGGCATTCCGCCCCTTTCTAACTTGAGTTTTAATGGCCTCCAGAGAGTTCATGCCGTATTTCTCTAGGGCTTCTTTCTTTAAAGTTTTATTGGCAATGATGACGTTCGTTCCTCCGACGTGGCAGGCCGAACAGTTGGCGTTGAAAATCTTAGCCCCGTTGACCAGATTGGCTGCTTCTGCCGCTGGAGTCAGAAGGAAGAAGCCCCCAGCGATCGCCACAGCCAGAATCACCAAAACCCTTCTCAAACCGGTTCTCCTCTGATCTTAGAAAGTGGACAGGAACAACCAAAGCTTTGCCGGATCGTAGTCTAAGGCGGTCTCCGGCAAACACGATTTTTTTAAGGGCAGGTTTCGCAGTAGGGCCGCTCATGACGAAAGGCTAATCTCGACTAAACCTGCCCTGCCGACCGGGCAGCGTTTTCTCAGAAATTGCCCTAGTCAAGAAACACAGCCTGACTCAGAGGCAAAGAGGAGAATCCAGAGAAATGACCGTCTAGGGGGAAACGATCGCTGGAGCGGCCCTAGCTGCCAACCACCAGCTTGCCCGTCATGCCAGCACTACGGTGAGGCGCGCAGAAGTAGCTGTACTCACCAGAGGGCAGGTCTTTGGGAATGGTCAATTCAATGCTGGCGCCAGGAGTCATTTCCAGCGCTGCATGGGAAAGGGATTTGGCCAGGGCCTTATCACCACCGGGGACGGTCTTGTCATCAAACACAATGTTGTGGGGGGGCACTTTGTTGATCACCCACTTGACGGTGTCACCCGGCTTAACATTCACCGTAGAGGGTTCAAACACCAGCATGCCGCTGTCGCTGCCCATCTTGACGGTGTAGGTGGCGGCTGACGCAGGAGCAGCAACCAGGAATAGACTGCCAACTACGAGGACAACTGAGGCCAGGACCAGAGCCAGGCGCTTCGAAACAGACGTAATCAGATTCATAGTTACCTTCAAACATCTAGGCTGACGTACACCCTCAGATTTTAAACCAAATCCTTCTCTCACCAGAACTGTTCTGCAGGTGAATTAACCGTCCTGTCCAGTTTCAGTGGCCCAAGCGGGTGCTGTTTCGGCTGCTCGCAAAATAAAAGCAGCCAGTTGTTCCGTTTCCTGTTGCGATAACCACTCCTCTGGCACCTCCCGACAGACAAATGACTCCTCCTGTCCGTCGTAGGTCATGGGGCGGCGGAAAAACTGGGTGAGACCTCTAATCGTGTCCCGTGGCGGGGTGGCATGCCGAAGCGCCTCCAAGGATAGGGACACCGCTGGATTTGGCAGGGTGTTGCCCCCGACATGGCAATTGATGCAGTTGGCCTTGAACAGGCGCAATCCATTAGAAATGTCCTCTGCGGTAAAGGACTGGGTTTCACCTTGGTCGTTCAATTTTAAGGCAATTGGATCGGTGACATGCAGGAATCGATTGACGTAGGTGTCCACATCAGCGTAAGCGGGTGGGCTGAAAACTGTGAGGGCCAACCAGAGGGTTGCGATCGCGGTCAGTAGTCGCCAGCCCTTATGGGGTGCCAACCGACTAGCTGCCAGCCGTTGGCACAGCAATTCAGATGGAAGAAAACCTTGGGGCCAGCCAAATGTAAGCATTGTTTCTGTCCGTCCTGCAGCGCAGTGTTGAGATCATACAGAATTTTCGCAGGGATGGACATAGCCCTCCATCAGGTTTAGGGGAATGAAAGATGGTTGCGGTTCCACCCGAACAACAGCTAGAAAAAGCCTGCTATTCAGGAAAAACCTGCTACTAACCTGCTACTAAAAATTGAGACATCAGACGGCAACTTAACGGAAGCGCCAGTCTAATGTCTCAATGGTTTCGCAGTTTGGCAAATGGGGGTGTCAGTCAGGAGTGCCAGATGACCTAACCAGTACGCTGATTGTTCCGTTTCAGGCTAATCCGGCTGAACCAGGTATGACTGAGACCTAGTAGTAAATCTTGCCGCCCCCCCACTTCTGGCCAACCACTTTCGGTTGCAGCAGGATGTGACCCGCAATAGCTGTCAGGTCTGCATCGGTCAGGTTACGCATTTCCGGGAAAATCTCCTTGCTCTTGGTGCTGGGGTGCAGTTCAGCAATGGAATCCAGACCATCATAGGTCTTCGGATCCTTCATAAATGCCACCAGCGCCTCGATGTTATTGCGGGGTGGATTGGCTCCGGCTAGGGTTTCAGAATCCAAGCCCACATTTGGGTCAGTTTTGGTACCGCCTCCCAAATGGCATTGGGCGCAGGCGTAGGCAAATAAACGCTTCCCTTCCTTGACTTGCTTCAAGCTCAGCACAATAGTTTCGCCCTTGTCATTGAGCGGAACGGTCCGGGTTGCCGCATCCAACTCAGCCGCGTTGGCAGTTCCAACAAACATCTGGAAGGCGAAAAATACAGTGGCTACAGCAAGCCAGATGTACCTTTTCAGCATGGTTCTCCTTAGGTTTGGTTCAGATATCAGGTTCTCAACTCAATCGACAACTCAATCACTTAAACCCAGTTGCCATTTAGAGCTTACCGCGGGAGTGGACTGACTGGGTTGCAGCATCAAACGGAACCGTCAGACAGGCTGGGTTCAACGAACCGACAGCAAATTAAGAAGTCAGAGAGGACAGCACAAGTCAGAAACAGGCTAGAACGCCTGCTGTGACCTGAATAACTCCAATAGATCAAAGATAATTGCGTTGCATCCTCCTGAAAAGCCAGACGACTCTGGGAGTTGTTATAAGCACTTCTTAATAGATGAACAGAGAGTGGTTTTTCCCTCCTACGGAAAGGAATCCTTCTCTGCCAGTTCTGAACAAAGGGAGCAAAACCCTTCCATCCAAGAGCTGCTATCCGTTTGGATTGAGTCTTACCAATATGAATATCATGCCACTGAGCGTCCCCTTTCCAAAATCTATCGTTGCAGGCGTGATCGATTTATGGATGGCAGCCTGACTTTAAGGATCCATTAGGGTGTGGCAGCATGACTCCCATGGGGGATGAATCGCAAAGACCCAGAGAAAGCAAAGAAAGCAGAATAAGGTGGATTTGGTCTTGGCACGTTACAAGCCGATGGAGGGATTTCTCTTCAGGTAGCGGCTTCGATTTGGCGGACAACGGTCAGGGCTGAGTAGCTGACTCCGGCGGTGCCCTCACCGGGATGGGTCGAGTCGCCCACCAGCCAGAGATTCTGAATCGGCGTTCGGTTGGCAAAGCCAAAGGGGCCAAAGGTGGCCAGCCGCTGACCAATTCCACCCACCACTCCGCGATCGCGGGCCGTATAGCGGGCAAAGGTTCGAGGCGTTGCAGCTTCAACCCAGTGCAGCGTTTGGGGATTGAGGTCAAAAAATTGTCCTAGACGGGCGATCGCGGTTTCGGTATATTGGCGTTTCATGCCCCGATACCCCTGGAAGTCGCTGCCCGCAGTGGATAGATCGGCCTTGTCCCAACGGTCAACATCCGTAAACGAAGAAGCAATGATGGTGGCCTTGCCAGCGGGGGCGCGACCATCGCCCGGACGACTGACCGAAACAAAGAGGGAATTGTTTTCGCCAATCGGCCCCTCGTAGTCATATAAAAATTGCAAATGGGGCGGACAGTTGGCGGGCAGGGCGGATTGTTCCACGCCCAGATAGACCACAAAGGCGCCAGAGCAGGGGGGCAGTTTCTCGACCCGGTGTCGATAGCCCCTGGGAGCCTGCTCCCCCAACAACTGCACTAGGTTTTGCACCGTCACATTGGCCACCACCTGATCGGCGGGTTCAGTCCAGACAGCGCCGGTTTTCTGGTTGCGGAGGGTGACGCCCGTGGTGTGGCCCTGGCTGACTTGAATCTGTTCCGCCGTGTGGCGCATCAGCAGGGTGCCGCCGTCTCGCAAAAAAGCCGCTACCAGGCGATCGCTAAGGGCTTGCATACTGCCTTCCAGATGGAACAACCCGTGGGGCTCCTGGGACATGGCCAGAGCCGTAGCGGCATACAACAGGGCCGTCTCTTCCGCCTCCACCTGGGAGTACAGCTTCAGTTGTAAGTCCAGAAACGTCCGTAAGCGCCGGTCCTCCGCCAGACGATACCCCCGTAGCGCATCTCCCACCGTCGAGAAGGTATGGGGTAAGGTCAGCAGGGTGTCAGGCCGAACCGCCTGCGCCAGTTGTCCCAGATCCCACAGGTTGCGGGGCGGCAACACTGGATCACGGGACTGAAAGGCCCAACTGTAGCGGAACAGGTCAGCCAGTAAGCGCCAGAAGGGTTCGCTACCTGGAAATTGCTGCTGCCGTTCCAACTGCCAGCGGACGGGATCCCGCCAGACATTAATGGCAGCAGACTCACCGGGCAAATAGACGGCACAGGACGGATCGCAGGCAATGGCCGGTGGCAACTCGATGTCCAATTCTGAAAAGATGCGGTGGTGAATGCCACCTGGCTCCAAACCGGCCACCTGAGTAGCGCCAACATCAAACGTAAAGCCCTGTCGCTGGAAGGTGGAGGCACAACCACCGGGAACAGAAGCCTGATCAACCAACAAGACAGAATAGCCCCGATGGGCCAAAAGGGCAGCGGTGGTTAAGCCGCCGATGCCTGCACCGACCACTACTACACGAGAAGATTGCCGCCCTTGAACCTGGGAGACCGACATAGGAATGTTGTTGCATTTCTTAATATCTCGATCATAATCGTTACGGTCTCCAATCCGCTACTGTCTGGTTTTTTCTCCCAGGTTGCTTGAGAACTGGTTAGCAAAGGCCTACATCCCGTTAAGATGGATGAAGGCCATCCGACGCAGACAATTCATGACTTCAACCCTGTTCCGGGCTTCTGATACACCGGTTCTGAATGCTCCCACCCTGCATCGTCTGGCCAACGGGCTGACGATCGTGGCTGAGCAAATGCCGGTCGATGCGGTTAACCTTAATCTCTGGCTTAATGTCGGCTCTGTTTTGGAGTCTGATGCCATTAATGGCATGGCCCACTTCCTGGAGCATATGGTATTTAAGGGCACTCCCCGTCTGCAAAGTGGCGAGTTTGAGCAACGGGTGGAGGAACGGGGGGCTGTCACCAATGCCGCCACCAGTCAGGACTATACCCACTACTATCTGACCGCCGCTCCCAGGGACTTTGCTGAGCTGGCTCCGCTGCTGGTGGATGTGGTGATGAATCCCACCATTCCTGCCGATAGTTTTGAGCGGGAGCGTCAGGTGGTTCTGGAAGAGATCCGGCGATCGCAGGACAATCCCCGCCGTCGCACCTTTCAGCACGCCACGGAACTGTCCTTCGAGCATCTGCCCTATCGGCGACAGGTGTTGGGACCTGCGACGGTGATTGAGCAACTGCAGCCGGAGCAAATGCGAGATTTCCACGCCACCTGGTATCAACCCCAATCCCTGACGGCGGTGGCGGTTGGCAATTTGCCGGTGGCACGACTGATCCAGATCGTGGAAGACAGTTTTGCTCAAGCTGGGGCAAGTTCTCTGGCGGCGGCCCAGCGACCGCGCTCCTCCACCTCCTTACTGGAGCTGAATCTGCCCTCCTTTCTGCCGGAAACTCCATTTCAAACTATTGTGCGGCGGGAAGTGACGGATCCGAGTCTGCAGCAGGCTCGTCTCGTCATGCTCTGGCGGGTGCCGGGGTTGAATGAGCTGGAACAGACCTACGCTCTGGATATGCTGGCGTCGGTGTTGGGACATGGGCGCACGGCTCGTCTGTTTCAGGATCTACGAGAGCAACGGGGGTTGGTGTCCTCGATCTCGGCTAGCAATACCACCTATCAGCACCAGGGGGTGTTTTATATTTCTGCGCACCTGCCGACGGAAAATCTGGCGGTGGTGGAAACGGCGATCGCGGACCACCTGCGGCAGATGCAACAGGAATGGATCACCACGGCTGAACTGGACCGCATTAAGGCCAGGGTGGCCAGTCACTTTATTTTTGGC
Organism: uncultured bacterium; assembly: GCA_964494755.1. Classification (GTDB taxonomy): domain Bacteria; phylum Cyanobacteriota; class Cyanobacteriia; order Leptolyngbyales; family Leptolyngbyaceae; genus CAZBTL01. The sequence goes on from CAZBTL010000080.1 coordinate 9,039, forward strand.
AACGAAACCCCCAGCGATCGCTCCGGCTTGTATGGTTATTACCAGACCCTGGTGGGTGACCTGACTGCTGCCACGCGCTATCCAGAGTTCATCCGTCACCTGAAAGCAGAGGATTTACAGCGAGCCGCCGACCAGTATTTATCCCCCGAAGCCTATGGGGTAGTGGTGATTAAGCCAGCTCAAGACTAACGGCCCATGTGGAACAAGATTGCTGCTCATATTGGTCAGGCCACTGGCAAACCCTTTGCGGTGGATCAGCAACGGTCAGTGGGGGGTGGCTGTATCAATCAGGGCGCCCTATTGGCCGGCGGCGATCGCCGCTTTTTCGTCAAGCTCAACCGGGCAGACCAGATTGCCATGTTTGAAGCTGAAGCGGAGGGACTGCTAGAGATGCGGGCCACAGACACGATTCGGGTGCCGGCCCCAATCTGTTATGGCAGCGTGGATGGAACCGCTTATCTGGTGTTGGAGTGGCTGGATCTGGGCTCCGGTGGCAGCTCCGCCTGGCAAGCCATGGGGCGACATCTGGCCCTGTTACATCAGGTCGGCCATGCCAGTGGTTTTGGCTGGCATCGCTCTAATACGATTGGCTCCACCCCCCAGATCAATGCCTGGACAGCGAACTGGACTGATTTTTTTGCCGAACATCGGCTGGGCTATCAGTTCCATCTGGCCCAGCGACGGGGTGGCTCCTTCCCACGCCAGGATCGCTTGCTGGCAGCGCTGCCAGACCTGTTGGCTGGTCACACACCCCAGCCATCGTTAGTGCACGGCGATTTGTGGTCCGGCAATGCAGCCATTTCCCGCTCCGGAGAACCGGTCATCTTTGATCCAGCGACCTACTACGGCGATCGGGAAGTCGATCTGGCCATGACCGAACTATTCGGTGGGTTTCCAGCGGAGTTCTATCGCGGCTACCAGCAGGAATTTCCCCTCGATCCAGGCTACAAACAGCGAAAAACGCTCTATAACCTGTATCACATCCTCAACCATTTCAACCTGTTTGGCAGTGGCTATGAGTCCCAGGCCAACCGCATGATTGACCAACTGCTGGCGTAAGAAGTTGTGTTTATGCCCCTCGACCTGCCTCGATTTTTTAGAGCCTGCAATCCCAGTAAGACGCTGATGGCTGCTGACCCGGAAGACCGGCAGTACTACATCGACTTTGCCTCTGTGCGAGGTAGCAACATCATCCGGGAAATTGGCCGCACGATCAATTTCCTGGCCGATGAAGCCACCTGTCAGTTGTTTACTGGACACATTGGCTGTGGCAAATCGACGGAACTCTTGCGGCTGAAATTTGAGCTGGAGCAGGAAGGGTTTCATGTTGTCTACTTTGAGTCTGACAAGGATCTGGACATTGGCGATGTGGATGTCAGTGATGTCCTGCTGGCGATCGCCCGTCAGGTGAGTGAGAGCCTGGAAGCCATCCAGATTCGACTGAAGCCGGGTTACTTTACTCAACTGTTTACGGATTTGGTGACGGTGCTAAATACGCCGATGGCGATTGACAGCGTGGAATTCTCCGTCGGTATCAGTAAGATTACTGCCAAGGCCAAAGATAGTCCCATGATGCGGAATCAGTTACGACAATATCTGGAACCCCGCATGAATGGTATTCTGGATGCGTTGAACCAGGAACTGTTGCAACCGGCGAATCAACGCTTGCAGGCCAAAGGGAAAAAAGGTCTGGTGGTGTTGATTGATAACCTGGATCGGGTTGACAACTCCCGCAAGGCCTCTGGTCGCACCCAGCCGGAATATCTGTTTATCGACCGGGGGGAACAGTTACGCAAGCTCAACTGTCACCTGGTTTACACCATTCCTCTGATTCTGGTCTTTTCCGGCGAACTGGGGCCCCTGACCAATCGCTTTGGCGTCAAGCCCAAGATTCTGCCGATGGTGCCGGTGCAGCACAGCGATGGCAGCGACCATCTAGAAGGGGTGGCCCTTTTACGACAGATGGTGTTGGCCCGGGCTTTTCCCAAAGCCAATCCAGTGCAACGGTTGGCTGTCCTGACTGAGGTGTTCGACGATCAGGAAACCCTGGATCGGCTGTGTCGAATCAGTGGGGGGCATGTGCGCAGCCTGCTGGTGTTGCTCTACAGTTGTTTGCAACAGGATGACCCACCGATTTCCCGCGATCGCCTGGAAGCGGTGATTCGGGGATATCGAGATGATCTGGGGCTGGCGGTGACCAATGACCAGTGGCAACTGTTACGCCAGATCCATCAACAGAAAACGATTGGCGACGAATCCGCCTATCAGACCTTGCTCCGCAGTTTGTTTGTGTATGAATATCGGGACAATCAGGGCCGCTGGTTTGATGTCAATCCGGCGTTGCTAGAAGCAAAGGAATTTTAGCCATGCCTTTAGCTCGACTTTATCCATTTTGAGCAATGGGGCGGCTCTGTAGAAGAATGGGGTGAGATGGACCACGTTCACGCTCACCTATCAAAACGTGGCTCATCTGCAGAAAGTGTGCAGGGGTAACGAGCGAGGCAATGTTGGTCACGAACATCGCGATAGTTCTGGTTCTAACCTAATTTGTGTTTGACTGGTCTGCCGTCCTAGGCCCAGATTGACGATCGCACGACGCCCGCCTCAAACTTCCACAAGACACCTGTATTCAGGGGGGTAAGGATTTGGATTTGAAGGTCCGTGTGGGATACAAAATACAGTGGTTAGATGGATCAATACAAGGTACTGTTGCGATCGCTGTCATGGTTGCTTCCTCAAAAATAGGACTGATAGGGTGGACACATACGCTTTTTAAGTGAGCCTCTCACCTGTGAGGCTATGGGTTGTGAGATCGAGGATGGTTCATAATCCAGACACGCGATCGCATCTTCGGTCAAGGCTTTGCAGGGATGGACTGTACATTTTAAGCGATGGTCGCCAGTGAAGAACGCACAGCCACTGCAGGGAATTTGATGTAATCGCTTAAGACGAGCAATACCATCTCGGGTAGCGAAACCAATTACTAAGGAAAAGACAATCAGAATCGACCAGATCAAGATTTGGCACAGTGGAATTGCCGGGAAACAACCTATCTGGAGGGAAAGAATATCTCTCATGAATGATCCGATAACGAATGACTGCCGTGATCAATTTAGACACTGATATTGACTGAATCTGATAATTCGATTGAAGGCTGGGGGTGTTGCAGCGTATCCCAAAAGTCTGTAATGTTCTGGCTGACTTGTTTAGGATGACTATAGTGAAAGAAATAGCGTCCCTGTGGACACTGCCAGAGGCGATCGCATTGCTTCAGCCAGGGTTGCCAACCTTGCAATAAATTGGAATCCACGACTATATCATCCTGACCGCCACACACCATCAGGGGCACAGGGACACCGCCTGGAAAGAAACTGATTCGCTGGTAAAGGGTATGGGGGGACAAAGAGGTACTCAGGTCCTGCTCCAAAACTTTCATCAGCGATCGGATGATTGGACGAGATTGGCTGCCAAATAGGTTGTGCACTGTTTGGACCAAAAGTACCTGACGTGAGCAGGGCAAGAATTGTAGTTGCGCATAATAGTGGGCTTGCCAATCAACCGCCGGATAGCCTCCTACTGCCAGGAGTATCAAGGAGCGCACCCGTTCTGGATGACGGCGAGCGTAGAGCAGACCTAGCAGCCCACTAGTGCCATGCCCCAACAGGTGTACGGGGCGATCGCTGTGCTTCAAGTGGTCATGTAATAAAGTCAATGCAACATCAAAAGACATCGGTTCGTCTGCTGTTTGCAGATATTCCCATTGAGCAATGGCAATCTGCTGTGACAGATGCTTGAGCAACGGGCGATTAAATCTTTTCAAAGCTGGACTGACGTTGAGCCAGAGTACTTCAGAGCGATGAGACATTCAAATTTCCTTTTGTTAGTAAGCTACATTCAAAGCTATAACCGTAATGGTTGCTGCAATACCCACCATTGCCAGCCGTCCACTCCAAATTTCAAGCTGTTTGGGATAACTGAGTTGAAGCTTTGACTCCTCAGTCTCAGATAGACAATCTTGTTCCTGTAAATTCTGCACCAATCTTGGAACTCCTCCTACTCAGACAGGGTGACTAACATCCGGTTGATCTACCAACCTACCCAGATAAAGAGGTTCTATAGCGGTTCCTAAACGGGTGATCTACGGTCAAGCCCTGACTGCCAAGGGTTTCAGGGCTGAAAGTATCGCACTTGACCGAGAACCGCTATAAACGTTTGGTCAGGCAGTCAGCGTTGCTGGACAGCTTTCTTTAAAGTCCAAATTCTTGCTTGAGTTGAGTGACCCAGCTTTTAATACGGCTATCGGTCAGATCGGACTGATTATCCTCGTCGATCGCCAAGCCAACAAACTTACCGTTACGAACAGCCTTCGACTCATTAAACTCATACCCAACAGTCGGCCAATAACCAACTGTTGCGCCGCCCAGCGATGAAATCTTTTCCTCTAAAATGCCCATAGCATCCTGAAAGTTTTCGGCATAGCCAACCTGATCCCCCGCACCGAAATAGGCAACCTTCTTCCCGCTAAAGGCGATCTGATCTAGCTCATCGTAGAATCCTTCCCAATCACTTTGTAGTTCCCCAATATTCCAGGTTGGACAACCAATGATAAGGCAGTCATATCGTTCAAAGTCACTGGCATCTGCATCGGAAATGTCATGGAGATCGACAACACTGTCACCGCCTAATTCTTTTTGGATAATTTCAGCGATGGTTTGGGTGTTGCCTGTTTGAGTGCCGTAGAATAAACCAATCTTTGCCATGTTGTCTCCTGTCCTGAATCCAGTTTATAGTTCTTTGGCATTGTGTTCTCACTCTCAAAGCATCTAGAACCCATCCAGTCGGCTGGCAGCCAGCTTTATGCACTTATGCCGGTTTAAGGGGGATATAGATCCAGAGTTCAGGATCAGACTTTGGTAAACAGTCATGCCGTCGCAATCTTTGGTCAAGCTCTGATGCGGCTGGCATTGTCTGACGACAGCTTGGGCAGTACCAGTACAATCCCCTGTGTCCAAAATGGCGTAATAGTTTGCCAGCGCAGCAAGGACAATCCATAGCGGTAAACCAAAGAAGCAATACAAAAGGGGGAAGAGTGAACAAGTAGGAGAGTGGATGAGTGGAAGTGGATCAGAGGTATTTATCGCTGAACCCATCAACTTGTCTACTCCTCCACCTATGCTTTGAGAAATTAAGCTTCCACAGAATTCAGCGCCCGCTCTACACGGCGAAAGTCAAAGCCCATGGCTCGCAATGCATGCCACAGATGGCCTTGCAGAAAGAAGAAGGCCAGGAAGAAATGGGCATTAGCCAACCAGGCACGAGGGGTATGAGCCCCCATGGGCAAGTTGATGGTGTCCGCAAAGTAGGGAGTGACGCCTAGTTTTACGTCCAGAGTGGGACCATAGAACTCAACCGGATAGGCCAGGGTGTTCACCGCGCAGAAGTAAGCGGCGACAAACCCAGCCAGAGCAATTCCACCCAGGGAGTAAGAGAGGATGGCTTCCCCAGAAAAAATTAAGACTTTCCTGGCCCAGTTGAGGGGTGGTACCAGAATATGCCAGACACCACCAGCAATCAGCATCACACCCACGTAGATGTGTCCCCCTACCAGATCTTCTAAGTTATCCACGCTGGCAAAGTGGGTCTGATAGCCATAGATAACGGCTGGATTCAAGGTTGGCTCGGTTACCAGGCGAACGGTTTGACTGGCGGCATCGTAAAGGCCACCCCAATACATGGCTTTGGCAACTAGCAATAAAGCTCCCATCCCTAAGAAAAGCAGGTGATGCCCCAGGATCAGTCCGAGCTGCTTGGGATCACTCCATTCAAAATGAAACTTCCTGGCTGCTCCAGATGCGGTTTTCAGGTTTTCTGGGGCTCGAAAGGCGTGGAATAACGCTCCTGCGCCTAAGACGGCTGAAGCAATCAAGTGAACTGCACCCACCACAAAATATGGGTAGGTATCAATCACTTTTCCCCCATCGCCTACCCCTAACCCCAGGGTAGCCAGGTGAGGCAGCAGAATCAGTCCCTGAACGCCCATTTGCTGGGTCGGATCAAATTGAGAAATTTCAAACAGGGTGAATGCACCGGCCCAGAAGGCAATGAGAGCTGCCTGGGCAACATGCGCGGCAATAAATAAACCTGAGAGATTGGCAAATCGGGCATTACCCGCCCACCAATCATACTTTACAGTTGGTTGGTCGTATGTTTGCATAGCTCATGAGTTGGTAAGGGTTTCCACTAATTGAGATAGATTCTCAACTAACTTGGATTTAGTTTAGAATCTTTTTCAATTATTTGAAATTAAGATTTGTTAAATTATTCTCCATGCTGTTGCGATAGTTAGGCTTCGCTAATTCCAGGGCAGGACTAAGAAACGCTGGAATAGCCTCCATGCTTGTTATTACAAAAAAATAGCTAATGTGGAGTGTTGATGGTCTAAGCGATTGATTAGCTTGAGCAAGAAAAGCTTCACAGTCTCTAGCAATCATATCTATTAAAAATAGGTATCAATAATCTGTGGTCTATTCTGGCTTCTTATGACAATAAGGCTTCAAACGCTGGAGTTTTTGCTTAGTCAGTCCGCGTCTCTGATGGATTGCTTTGTTGAGAGTCAAGATGCAACATCTTCCTTAAGCTGGCCGGTTTGGCGATTGACCAGACCTATAATGAAAAGTGTGTTATGTATCACACTTCAGTTGGATAGGTAAGGATATGCAACAGATGAATCAGGGATCGATTGGGCTTAGAGCACGAGTTGCCGACTTGGCCTCTGAACCCACTGCTAAAGCCATTGTGGTGGGGGTCGCAACCGTCGCCCTTGCTCCAGTCGTCCTCCCGCTGGTTAGACCCGTTATCAAGGCGACGTTCAAAGCTGGTGTGGTGCTGTTCGAGAAAACGAAAAGCGCGATCGCTGAAACGGGAGAAGTTCTGGCTGATATTGCGGCTGAAGCCAAAGCCGAAGTGCAGGCTGAAGCCCACAAACAAACAACCCTCCGGGCGGCGCTGCCGGCTAAAGCAACGGCGACGGAAGGTTAG
>CAZBTL010000081.1:0-15987 GCA_964494755.1 uncultured bacterium
TCTGGCATTTGATAATTGGCTTGCCACCTTAACTTCTCAAATGCTTTGCTGGGGTTGCCTCGATTACTGCGGATTTCTGTGGGACGAAATAGACTTTTATCGACCACTACATGTTTCTGCCATTGCAGATCTAATGATGCAAACACACTGGCAACAAATTCCTCTAACTTAAACGAGTGACCTGTAGCAATGACATAGTCATCTGGGTGTGGTTGTTGTAACATCAGGTACATTGCCTCAACGAACTCTGGTGCCCAACCCCAATCTCGCTCAATTGAAATATCTCCCAACCTCAGCGTTTCCTGGCTGCCTGCTGCAATTCGACAGGCTGCAGCCACTATTTTCTGCGTTACAAATCGCTCTGGCCGCAAAGGCGATTCATGGTTAAATAAGACGCCAGAGCAGGCAAATAATCCATAGGCTTCTCGATAGTTAGCAACTTCCCAAAAGGCAGTTGACTTAGCGACTCCATAAGGACTGCGGGGACGAAAGGGGAAGTTTTCATTAGCGGCCTGACCGGCAGTCTCTCCAAAACACTCACCAGAAGCCGCATTATAGAATTTAATTGAACTACCTAAAAAGCGGATTGCTTCTAGGAAATTCAGCGTTCCTGTGGCAATGCTTTCTAGAGTTTCTACGGGTTGTTCAAAAGATAAACCTACAGAACTTTGGCCAGCCAGATTATAAACTTCGTCCGGTTCGAACCGAGACAAGACCTGTAATACACTTCGGAAGTCATTGAGGGCAACAGACTCTAGTTTGATTTGGTTATGAATACCCAAACGATAGAGATTTCTGAATGAAGACGTTTGAGCATCACGAGATGTGCCGCAAACAACATACCCTTGATTGAGAAGGAGTTGGGCTAAATAGGCTCCATCCTGTCCAGAAATTCCACAGATTAAGGCTCTCTTCATGGAAAAGTTTAGTCTTGGTGATTCTATTCTAGTAATTCCAGGTTCCCAACTTTATACTTTCTGCGCTTTAGTAGGGATTACGGGGATAAGGCTGATTAGACTGGCTTTGGGGAACTTCAAGAACTTTGCCATTGGACTTTTTCTATGGAATCCTTAGGATTCCTAAATTTCAGGTGTTGCGCTGAATTGTTTGAGTTCCCTTTGTTGACAAAGAGGTTTTCCTCTTGTCCTTATACAACAAGGAATTAGTCTGGCGGTTAAAGGTTGGAGGTTTATACAACCCTAATTTCTGCTGGAAAAGTAACCAGAAGAATGGTAAATCCTCGACCAAGTAACGCTTCCATAACCGTTTGGGATCATTAATGATCCTGAACAACCACTCAACTCCAATTTGACTGACCCATTTGGGAGCACGCTTTACAATCCCTGCTTCAAAGTCGATTGTTGCCCCGATGCCAAGGAAAATCTTGACATTGGGCATCTGGCTTTTATACTTGCAGAGCCAGTTTTCACCTTTGGGTGAACCAACCCCGATCGCCAAAACTGTTGCGCCTGACTGATTGATCAGATTGACAATCTTTTGACATTCCTCAAAATTTTTCTCAAATCCAAAGGATGGAGAATGAGCCATGACAACGATTTCCCTGCCCACACGCTGGTTGATCCGTGCTTTTGCTTTTTCTGCAACTCCTGGAGCACTGCCTAGCAGGAAGATACGAATATCTGGGTTATTCCGGTGATACTCGCAAAAGGTAGGAAAGAAATCAGAGCCAGAGATTTTCTCTTTTAATGGAGTTCCCAAAAAGCGGGAAGCATACATCAGAATCTGACTGTCACAGACTCGATAATCTGCCTGTTGATAGGTCTGATAGAATTCTGGATCTTTCTGGAGCTTGATCAGGTGATCGACATTTGGTGTCACAACAACGCCTTGATCCAGTTGTTCCAGCAGGTCTTTAATCGACAAGTTATCAATCGGCACATTGAGAATTCCAATCCGGTTCTCTCCGGCAGAAAACTCAATTAGATCGATTTTGTCCGACTGAGGACCTACCAAAACATGAACCAAGGTACGAGATAAAAGCCAGAGATCGGTTCCCGGACGCCAGTGGTTAATGTAGGAAAAGTCCAGATCTAAAACCTGGTCAAACTGCATCTGATATTTCCGCCGGTTAATTTGCCAAAAGCCGGTTATCCCTGGCTTGACAACCAGTCTTAACCAATCGGCCTCGGTGTAATGTTTTACCTCATCCAGAGTTGGTGGGCGGGTGCCGACCAGACTCATTTCCCCTTTGAGAACATTAAAGAATTGGGGCAATTCATCTAAATAGAAACGCCGCAGAAATCGACCGACTCGAGTCACATCGGGGTCTTCAGCTTGATCGAAAAATTTATCCGGTTTCTGGTGGGAGATCGCTAACCTTATTCGTTCCGCTTCTGGGAAGGTTGTCCGAAACCGCCAAAGTTGAAACTGTCTGCCTCGTAAACCAACCCTCGGTTGGGATACAAAAATGGGGCCAGGAGACTCAAGATAAATGGCGATCGCGATCCAGGGCAGTAGAAGCAGCATGACTGCCAGGCCCAGTACTGCTCCCACAATGTCTATCAATCGCTTAAGTGCGTTACGAGTTGAGGGGTGAGAGCGCAACTCAAATAACTCGAGTTCATTGAGTCGGGCCTGTTGTCCAATGGCCTCTTCCAAAGTAGCCTGACTGATAAACCCAGCCTCAACCAAAACTTCACCCAGGAACTTCCAGCCCCATTTCTCGGCTGCCTGATGCTGTAGTTGAAGCGCCTGATTTAACTGGGCCTGAGTGATTAGACCCTGATGCAGGAGAATTTCGCCCAATAACGTTTTAGACATTCCAGACAGAAACCAATAATGATGTCAATCAATTTGATGCTTGGGGGAATTGTGCTTTGGATAGGGGCTATATCTATCGTTTTCCCACCAACCTGGGGGCATTGAACCTTTATCTTAAACGCATGGCCTTACTGCCAGATCCCCCATAGGGTGGCAGTTTACGAAAAAATCACAGAGCCTTGCCGCTTGGCAAGACTGTTGATCAAGGCATGCAAATTTCGGGAATGACAGTAATAGAGAGTGGATGATGGGTCGTTGCACTGGTTACCCGGTGGTACTTATCGGGTTGTTTTACCTCCGACAAACAAATGATAGTGCTAATGGAGTCACGTATTTCTAAACCGTGTTACGACCCTGAAATGTAGTTGAACTGCGACTTTATGCTTTCTGGGCCGAAAGGTGTAGAACCTGTTTCACTAATTCTGGAATGTGGGAGGGCCTCTGGGCTACGGGAATCTTAGCTCGCTCGAAGGCATTAATCTTGCTTTCTGCGGTGCCCAATTCCGCTCCCAGTTCCAATAACTGGGAGTCAATAATGGCGCCGGCATGACCAATCCGGCGTCCTTTGGGGGCGCTTCGCCCAGCGACGTAGGCAATCACGGGCTTGTCGATCGCCTCTGCAATGTAGTGAGCGGCAGATTCTTCACTGTCTCCGCCAATTTCGCCAATCAGCAGAATTACTTCCGTTTGCTCGTCTTCATCCAGGATTTCCAGCCATTGGGGAAAGGAAGAACCCACGATCGCATCTCCACCAATGCACACCGCAATCGACTGCCCCAACCCCGCCTGGGTTAGTTCCAGAGCAATCTCGTAGGTCAGCGTGCCGCTGCGACTGATCAGACCCACCGGACCGGGAGTGTAGAACTGGCTAGGGTGAATGCCTAAGAGAACCTGACCTGGAACAATAATGCCGGGACTGTCCGGGCCAACCACTAACGTTTCAGTTGCTTCGGCGGCCCGTAATAAATGCACCATGTCCAGCGGAGGAACCCCCTCGGTAATGAGGATAATTTGCCGCACGCCAGCCGCGATCGCTTCCAGTGCGGCATCTAAAACATCATAGGGCCGAACGCAAATGATCGACGTATCAATAGGGCCCAGCAGTGAAACAACAGATTCGACCAGATCAAAGACGGGAATTCCCTGGAAGGTCTGGCCACCAAAGCCTGGATGTACACCGGCCACCACGTTGGTGCCATAGGCTTTCATCAGCGGGGCATAGACCGAAGCCAGGGGAGCCATCATCCCCTGCACCAAGACCTTATTGTGTCGTGTAAAGTTCATCGTGGTTTCGCTGCTTTCTGCTTCCTGGACCTGGGCTACTGTCCAGAAAATGAAACATTCGACAAGCAAAGCCTGGCAAGACTGCGGCAGAACTTGCTGAGATGTGTCTCAAGTCTAAACCGTTTAGCTCCTGATCGGGGGACTGAGCAGAGTGGTATTTCCTATCGACTGGGGTTTAAGTTGTCTATTCAACAGCATGCATAAGGACGAATGATTTTACTGCTAATCCGGGCACACTCTGGCGACTTTTTGAGTCACGCATCACCTGGCAGCATCTGGGCAAGGGCAACCGCCTGGGCAATGGCTTCATCCAGGTGCTCAACCAGCGTAACTTGTTGTTTTTCCAGCAACGAATGGGCCCGATCGCCCTGGTCACCCACTAAGCGCACAACTAACTGAGGCAGGCGCATCTGGGATGAGCGGGTTTCAGGCCGTCGTTCAGCCAAACTAGACACTGGTCGGATGCGCCGTTTCAGGAAATCCACAATTACCTGCGCGGTCTGATCACAGGTCACCAGACCACTGATCAAATTAATCAATAAAACCTTGACCGACTTCATCTGAGCCATCGTCTCTAGCCCCTGTGCTAACCGTTCCTGCAGGGTGCTGGCAGAAGAGTCCCAGTGGGTTTCTGTGCCAATGTTCAGAAAACAGACTGGTTTTCCCCCAGCTTGAAAGACTTGGTCCATCGTGGACATGGTCAAACCAGCCCCGTTGCAGAGGATGCCAATCTGTCCGGCAGTGTCCAGGGTAACGGGGCCTTCATGAAACGCAACTAACTGCCCCTGTTCTTCCAAATCCAACAGGGTGCTCAGTTCCGGGTGGCGCTGGCGGGCTTCATCATTGACCGTTACTTTGCCATCCAATGCCATTACTTCACCGGTCGGACTGACCCCCAGTGGGTTAATTTCCACTAGATCCAAATCCTTCTGGATAAAGAGTCGATACATCTTCTCCAGGATGGCGCTGACCGATTCAATCAGGTTTCCCTGCAGACCCATTTTGAGACAGAGCCGACGGGCAAAGTAGGGTGAAAATTCCTGATCGACAATGACGTGTTGCATCTGGTCAATTGCTGCCTGCACATCTACGCCACCATGCTGAGAACCCAACAGCACTGGCCGCCGGATGGAACGATTTAACACCACAGCCAGATAAAATTCCCGGTCGGCGTCATATTTTGCCTCGGCCAGCAATACCCTGGGATATTCGCCCATAATCGGCAAATTGAAGATCGTCTGGGCCGCCGCGATCGCATCAATCGTATTTTCAGCAAAGCGCACCCCGCCAACCCGACCCCGGCCACCAATGTACACCTGGGACTTCAGCACCACCGGATAGGGAATTTTCAGCCCTTTAATATCCTTGGGACTTTCAATCCGCTGAGAAGGCAGAACTGGAATGCCCATCTCTCGAAACAGATCTTTCGCCTGGTATTCCAACAAATCCATGTTTCTCCTGGAGCCTGAATCTATTAGTCCAGATCGAACCGATTACATCTGTAGCCAGCTTAGCAGGTCTCTCTGCCGCAACTCTCTTGCGATACAACTCTCTTGCTATATGGCAATCCTATTTGATTGGTGAATACCTGGATGGAGAAAGGGCTTTGTGAGAAGGATTTCCTGCGGCAACCTTTCACAATCCTGATCGGATTGCTATACATTAAAGCGGAACAGCAATACGTCCCCTTCCTGGACCACGTACTCCTTACCCTCACTGCGAACTAGCCCTTTTTCCTTGGCTGCATGCATGGAGCCAGCGGCCACCAGATCGGCGTAGGCAACTGTTTCAGCCCGGATAAAGCCCCGTTCAAAATCCGTGTGAATCACACCAGCTGCTTGAGGGGCCAGCATGCCAGCATGAATCGTCCAGGCCCGAGTTTCCTTTGGACCCGTGGTGAAGTAAGTTCGCAACCCCAAGAGTTCATAGGTCGCCCGAATCAGCGACTGCAAACCGCCTTCCTTTACCCCCAAAGACTCCAGAAAATCTTGCCGCTCCTCCTCCGGCAATTCCACCAGTTCCGACTCCACCTGGGCAGAAATCACCACCACTTTGGCATTCTCTTGGGCGGCCATTTCTCGCACCTGTTCCACCCAGACATTGCCAGTAGCCAGATCATCTTCGGACACATTGGCTGCATAGATAATGGGTTTACGGGTGAGGAGACCCAGGGGCTTGATGGTTGCTTCCTCTTCTTCGCTGAGTTCAACCTGCCGGGCTGGTTTACCTTCGTTCAAAACGGGCAGCAACTTTTCCAACGCCTCCACTTCCACCTGCAATTCCTTATTGCCACGGGCCTGTTTGCGGGCCCGATCGACTCGCTTTTCGATCTGGGCTAGGTCCGCCAGGGCCAGTTCTAGGTTGATGACGTCAATGTCCCGTATGGGATCGACGGAACCGGAAACATGAATAATGTCGTCATTTTCAAAGCAGCGCACCACATGGACGATCGCATCCACTTCTCGGATATTGGCCAGAAACTGGTTGCCCAGCCCTTCCCCCTTGCTGGCGCCCTTTACCAATCCGGCAATGTCGACAAACTCGACTCGGGTGGGAATGATTTCGGCCGATTGGGAAATCTTTGCCAGGACGGTCAGCCGTTCATCCGGAACCGCCACCACCCCAACGTTGGGTTCAATGGTGCAAAACGGAAAGTTAGCTGCCTGAGCCTTTGCGTTAGCCACCAGGGCATTGAACAGCGTTGATTTGCCGACATTCGGTAGTCCAACAATCCCGGCTTGAAGCATAATCCCTCTGGCAACTGCAATTTCAAACGATCACCCATTGTATCGTTGGGTGACAGCAGTTAGTAGCTAATTCCTGACTGGTTGTGGTAGGGGCAAGCCGGTCAGTCAGACAAGGGAACTAGACAACCTGACGCCGCAGGAAATGGAGCAGCGCCTCATTGACTTTTTCATGCCAGTCTTCCTGAGGATAGTGGCCCACTTCCTCTAATTTGACCAGTTCTGCCTGGGGCGTCTGTTGCACAAATTTCTCCGCCATTTCTACCGGCAACCAGGGGTCTCTCAGCCCCCAGGCCAGCAATACAGGCTCCTGCCACTGTTGAAAACCGGCCTCAATTTCAGCCGTCACCTGCTTCAGTTGTAAATTCTGGATGGTTGCCAGTAGAGCTCGACCGGCGTCCGAACTGCGCAAAAACGGTCGCCGATAGACATCTAGATCCTTGTCTTCGACGCGATAACCACCGCCTCCTTCCAGGGTCCGATCGACCAGCAGTGGGTCCTGGGTCATCACATCCCCAATTATGGGTAGACCTAGCTGCTGAATTTTCCAGGGTAATTTGGCGCCTGTAAGGATGGGTGCATTCAAAATGGCAATTCGATCAATTCGTTCCGGATGCTGCAGGGCATATTGCAGTCCCACCGTTCCCAGAAATCCCTGCACCACCAGGGAAAACCGGTTTAATTCCAGGGCCGACAGCCATTCCGCTAGGGCCTGAACAAACGCTGCTGGTGTGTAGGCAAAGTCTCGACGGTCCGGCTGGGCCGAGAAACCGCCCCCAATCCAGTCCGGCGCGATCGCCCGGAAGCCGTGTTCCGCTAAAACCGGCAGGGTATTCCGATAGCCATAGCTCTGGCTGACCAGTCCATGCAGCAGAACCACGGGCAATCGATCAGAGGGATTGCTGGGTCGCGATTCCCGGTAAAACCAGGACAGAGGGCCGACGTCAATCCACTTCTGTTCAACTGCCATTACGCTTCTCCTGCAACACCTGCATCATGTTGTCTGAGCTTACCGTCGGACGCGATCGCCCGACAAGGCGCCACCGCCAACCTGGCAATATTCCCGCTAATCGCGTTATCAATCCCTAACCGAGCCAGCCCCCGGTTCCAGATGCAACTCCTGACAGCAAGGGTTTCAGGGCCAAGAACCAGAAAATAAAAACCTGTGTAAAATTTTGTAAAAAGGTCAATTCTGTAGTTTTAGATACAGAATTTTACTGGTATAGTAATACTGAAAGGCAAAAATACTTACTAACAAGCAGGGAGAACGCCGTTATGTCTACTCAAGAGCAAGTTCGGGCTTTGATGGTCCGCCACCACCAAATGATCAAAAATCGTGAGCAATGCATGTTGAGCCGTGTGGCGACGGAGATTGGGATGCCAGCGGAAACCGCTCACTTCTGGAACCATATTCAGGGCAAGCCTCAGGCCGTTGCTCAAATGTCCTATGATCGCAGCCACGCGACCATGAGCTAGTTGGCAGAGTAATCGCAGCAGGGTTAATGACAAGAAGTGAATTTGAAGAGTGCTCTCCGCGTGGAGGGTGCTCTTCTTCTTTTGGCTTACCCTGTCAAGTTAGGCGGTCAATCAGGGCAAAGGGTCATGGTGTGGCAGCTTGTCGCAATGCCTGAATCGTTTGTTTGATCCAGGCGGCAGCCTGCTCAACTTCCGCCTCAGTGGTAAACCGTCCCAGGCCAAACCGAACCGATGCATAGGCCAAATCGGACGGCAGACCCAACGCCGTCAGCACATGGGAGGGGGCAACCCGATCCGACGTACAGGCGGAGCCAGATGAGACGGCTAGAAAGGGCTGGAGTCCCAGCAGCAAAGCCTGTCCATCAACGCCCTCCACACTGATGTTGAGGTTGCCAGCCAGTCGCTGGTTCGGATGACCGTTGAAAGTGATGCCACCCAAGGTTTGTAGATGCTGCCACAGGCGATCGCGTAGGTTGGTCAGGCGCTGAGTTTCCACCGCCATTTCAGCGATGGCCAGCTCAACGGCCTTGGCCAAACCAACAATCTGGTGGGTTGGCAAGGTTCCGGAGCGCAAGCCTCGTTCATGGCCGCCACCATGCAGTTGGGGGGCAAGCTGCACTCTGGGATGGCGTCGCCGGACGTAGAGGGCGCCAATTCCTTTGGGACCGTAAATCTTGTGGGCTGTCAACGACATTAAATCGATGTGCATGGCTTCCACATCTAGGGGAATTTTGCCAATGGCCTGGGCTGCATCCGTATGGAACCAGATGCCCCGTTCGTGGCAGATGGTCCCAATCTGAGCGATCGGTTGTAAAACCCCAATTTCATTGTTAGCAGCCATTACGGAAACCAGGATGGTATCGGGACGCAGGGCTTGTTCAAACCTGGGCCAATCGACCAATCCATCTGACTGCACCGGCACTAGCGTCACTTCAAAACCCAGAGATTGTAAATAGGCACAGGGATCCAGAACGGCTTTATGTTCCGTGGTCAGCGTAACGATATGCCTTCCCCGTTGGAAAGAGGCTTCCGCAACGCCCTTAATGGCCAGATTGTTCGCTTCTGTGGCGCCGCTGGTAAAGACAATTTCTTCGGGAGAGGCATTAATAGCAGTTGCCAACCTGGCTCTGGCTTGCTGAATAGCCGCTTCCGCTTCCCAGCCGTAGAGGTGGTTGACACTGGCTGGATTGCCGAAGGTTTGAGTGAAATAGGGCATGAGGGCAGAAACCACCCGCGGATCAACCGGAGTGGTGGCGTGACAGTCCAGGTAGATGGGGCGTTGCATAGGGTTTTAACGGTACTCAAGCCTGGGCTGGGACGAATGGAGTTTTAGGGAGACGGCTTGCCAAATGAAACCCAATTTCCAGACCTGTCATACTTTTTCACGGAATACGATTGACGGCGGCAAGGTTGGATTCCTAATATTAGATTAAGGTTAACGACTGTTAAGAAAAATTGCATTTGTTGCCGCAATTCTTTTCGCAGTTTAACTTCCTGGAACTCATATTTCATTCCGAGGTGCCTGTGCTACGCCGACTCTGGCAATTTCTTCCCCGACGATTGGTCCTTTATACGGTTATAGCTTTCTTGGCGATCGCTGTCTGGTTCAGTCCGGCCTGGGGGCAGTCCGGTGTTGCCTTGGCTTACAACAATCCGGATCTGTTGCCAGCCGAGAAAACATCCGTGATTGATCTGGCCAATTCCCTCACCAGTAATGAGGAAACTGCGATCGCCCAAGATCTGGAGAACTTTGAACAGGAAACGGGCTGGAAACTGCGGGTTTTGACTCAGTTTGACCGGACTCCCGGTCTGGCCTTGAAGGAGTATTGGGGCTTGGATGACCACAGTGTCTTGTTGGTGGCCGATCCACGGGGTGGGAATCTGCTCAACTTTAATGTGGGCGATGCCCTCTACCCCCTCCTGCCACGGGTATTTTGGATTGAGTTGCAAACCCGGTTTGGCAATCAATTCTTTGTTCGAGATCACGGGGAAGATGCAGCCATTCTGGAATCCTTGGAGTCAATTAAGACTTGTTTGCGCCAGGGCGGCTGTCGAGTAGTGCCCGGATTGCCCAGAGAACAATGGATTTTGACCCTGATTACCTCGATTCTGGGTGGCATCATCTGTGGCTTTGCAGCCCATCCCCGCAAGCAAGGACAATTGATTGCCTGGCAGTGGGCTCTGATTTTTTCGCCGCTGTGGGGTATTCTGTTCATTGCCTTCGGCATCGGTCCGGTCGTGTCTCGCACGGCTGATTGGTTGCCCCTATTTCGTAACGTTGCTGGGTTTGCGATCGGTGCGATTGTTGCCTATCTGTCTGCCGGATATGGCAGCTCTGCCCCATCTGAGACTTAAGCCAGGGTTCAAGTGTAAGAGTTGTCAACTTGGATTCCTCAGACTCTTCCGGTTGGCTGGTGATGCCGCTGCTTCCATCGCGTATTCTGTTACAGAGACAGGTAAGTTTCACCAACTCACGTTTGGGGAAGGGTGGCAATGGAGTGGCACGTGTCGGATGCCCGTAGTCTTTCAGTGATTGATCGGGAAATTGGGGAGCACTCATTCTCGCCAGCGGAATATGAGATTGTCCGGCGAGTCATTTACGCAACGGCGGATTTCGAGTATAAGTCTCTGATTCGCTTTTCAGATATGGCTTTGCAGTCTGGTGCTGCTGCTCTAGCTGCCAGGAGTACTGTGGTGGTTGATGATCCAATGGTTCAGGTGGGCATTACCCCTCTGATCCAAAGCACCTTTGCCAATCCGGTTTATTGCAGCATGGATGCATTGACCCGGCCCCAAAAGGGAAAGACTACGGCTGCTTGGGGCATTGAAACCCTGGCCCGTCGGTATCCCGAAGGGATTTTTGTGATTGGTCAGGCTCAAACAGCTCTTTTTTCCCTGGTGGAATTAATCGAAGCAGAAGAGATTCGCCCTGCTCTGGTAATTGGAACACCGGCTGGTTTTACGGATGCAGAGGCAGCCAAAGCCAGGCTGGCTGATTCGTTGGTGCCCCATATTCGAACCACTGGACGAAAAGGTAGTTCCGTCGTCGCAGCAGCCATTGTCAATGGATTGGTAGACCTGGCTTGGCAGGCCTACGGGCGCGATCGCACCAGTCCCGTCTAACGAGACCTCATTACCACCTCCGTGTCAACAACGTCATGATGTAGTTTGGATCGGTGCCGAATCCCCTGGTCTTTCCGATTGGAGCCTACCAGTCCTCTCTCGGTGGCCGACGGGAGGAAGATCGGCGGGAGGACGGTCGTCCTTCCATTAAAGCCCGGCGGGGTGTGGCAGGTTCTTCTGAATAGCGCTGGGAGCGGCGGTGAGAACGGCCCTCCTGGGCCTCTTCCTGCAAACGGGAGCGTAACCGCCGACCGACTTCTATAAAGGCCTCTCGCTGTACATAGGGATAGTCACTGACCCAAAGATTGTGATTGGCAATATAGACATCCGACGTCGCCGCAATCCGACCCAGGTCACCCCGGTGCGAAAAGACAAGCATCTGAGCTACATCACCCACCGCGATCGCCTGATGGTTGCGTTTGAGCGGCACTTGAATTTGGGAGGAAAAGCCTGTTTCGTCTCCCACTTCCAGGTTCAACCGTCGTTCCCGGTTTTCCACAATTACCAGGTCGCCACGATTATTGACCGTCTCCTCCTGACCAATCAACTCTTCGGTGATGAACACATCAGTCACCCGTCCCTGCCAGAAACCGCCGTATTGGTATTTGCGTAACTCTGAATTGCGCAGGCTGGCCCATAAAACCGGTCCCCATAACCAATAAAGACCAAAGGTGATGCCAACCAGTAGGCGGATCAACTCGAACCCATGCTCAAAGAACAGCCCGATAATCAGGACGGCAAAGACGCCAACTACCGAAATTAGCAATCGGCGCAGAAAATCGGGGGGTTTGCCCCAGTAATAGGCATATTGAGGTCCGGTTGCGACAGCCGGAAGTAGGGATTCTAGGGTCTTACGGGTGAGTGGAATTAGCATCTCGATGAATGAAATGGCAAGCGCGATCGCAACCAGGGTAAAAATCAGTCTGCTATGAACCTGTTATGAGCCTAGCATCTGTCAGAAATTGAAGACAGTCGCATCGGTCTGAAAATTGGCTTGGAGGAGAAGAAATTCCTGCCCCTGGACGGGGCCTAGCGGCTCTGAAGTTGTGACTGTCAGGTGAAGAAAGTGCTTTTACGGATTTTTGACTAAAGAGCTAGTTCAACTTTTTGTGAAAATTGAGTACTATGTCGGATGGTTTTGGTTCGTTTTCGTTCCAAAATCAAATTAAATCTGAGGAACGCGAACGGAAAAGCTAAGAACTATAGGGGGCAACTTAGTTCGACAGCTTTTTCGGCCTACAAAGCGTCCTTACAGGTAGACTGCCTGATCCCTGGGGGCTTATATAGGGTCAGGCAATTTTTTTTGGTGTTAGTTTTTTGAAGTTCTAGCCAAAACCCGCCTGTGGACTCTCCAGTTAAAGCGATCGCGCCAAACGCTGCATCCTGAAATTGACAATGGGGTGTTTTCACCCGATTTTCTGTTCTTAGAGATTTTCTGTTCTCATACCAATTCTCTTTAATGATGAGCATTATCTGACCCCTCCCAACCTCCCCTTACCAAGGGGAGGTGCCGCAGGCGGTGGGGTAAATTCTATGCAGAATCAGATCAAATCGGTATTAGAAAGGACTTTTGTCAGTACGGTTTGTATCACTCAGTTTCAATCCAGCATTTACCAGGTTGACCCATTCCGCATTGACAATAGAAGCAGGCACACGATCAAATTTAGGGAGTGGGTTCTGCACATGGCGACGATTCTGAGGGACTGGAGCTATCAATATCAGTGGTTATATGACAGTATTTCCTGGCTGGCGGCTCTGACCGTGGGGGGAGAACAGCGCTTCCGGCAACTGCCGCTGGCAGGATTGCCTATCGAGCCCGAAACTCGAGTGCTAGATCTGTGCTGTGGCAGTGGTCAATCCACCCAGGTATTGGTGCAGCGATCGCGCCATGTCACCGGATTGGACGCTTCGCCCCTGTCCCTCCAACGGGCCAGACAGCAAGTCCCCCAGGCTGACTATGTGGAGGCGTTTGCCGAGCAGATGCCCTTGGCTGACGACCAGTTCGACCTGGTCCACACTTGTGCAGCGCTGCATGAAATGACCCCTGAGCAGTTAAGGCGGATCTTGCAGGAAGTGTATCGCGTCTTAAAACCGGGGGGCTGGTTCGCCCTTGCAGACTTCCATGCGCCATCCAATCCGTTGTTCTGGCCGGGAGTTTCCCTATTTCTCACCCTGTTTGAGACGGAAACGGCCTGGCAATTGTTGCAGACCGATGTGCCCCAACTGTTACAGCAGGTGGGGTTTTCTGTCAGAAACCAGGTTTTCTATGCCGGTGGTAGCCTGCAGGTAATCCAGGCTCAGAAAGGTCGTTAAGGGGTCATGGCTCTTGCCAGAGGACAATTCCGCCTAGCAGACCGTTGAGATTGGCAACCAGGGAAACATTGGTCGGTAAGACCAGGTCAATGTGCTTGCTGTTGCCCCCTCCTATGAAGAGCCGATCATAGTTGAATAGGGCTTCCAGTTTGGCGATCGCTTTCTGCAATCGTTGATTCCATCGCTTTTTTCCGATCTGATCCAGGGCGGCCCGACCCAGTTGTTGTTCGTAAGTCTCATTTTTCCGAAAGGGATGGTGCCCCAGTTCTAGGTTCGGCACCAACTGGCCATTGACAAACAAGGCTGAGCCAAAGCCGGTGCCCAGGGTAATCACCAGTTCTACGCCCTGTCCGGTTACCGCCCCCATGCCCTGGATATCAGCATCGTTGGCAACCCGCACCGGTTTTCCCAACTGTTGGAACAGGTGCTGCTCTAAATTGACGCCGACCCAGGCCGGATCCAAATTAACGGCGGTGTGAATCACTCCCTGTTTCACGACCCCTGGAAAGCCGACAGAAATCCGATCAAACTGCTTGGCCTGGGCCAGATTTTGGATAACTGCCAGGACCGCTGGTGGTGTGGCCGGTTGAGGCGTGGACTGGCGATCGCGCTCAGTTACGGGAACTCCATCCGCATCCAACACCATTGCTTTAATGCCACTACCGCCAATGTCGATCGCCAGTGTCCGGAGCAACTGCCTTTGTGTGTTCATGCAATTGGTAAGAAGGGGTGTTAAGGGTCTCAACGTGGGCTCCTGCCTCTTGGGGTTCAGGATACAGGAGCAAAGCGCCAGCAACACAGACAAATTCTGAAGACTGTATGCTGATTCCTACCCGAATCCTGTCCTGCGAAATGCGGTTGGGCTGTGCTCAATCAACCCAGCCCAAATCCTGGTTGGAGAGCTGTCCCGGCATGCTGCCAGCCGGAAACATGGGATGGGCCAGCGAAGCCGCCTGTTGACGCCGCATCGTTTCCTGAGGCGAAAGGGCGGTTGGATAGACTTCGACGGGAGTGCGGCTGACCTGACGCAGCCCTTCCAGGTCTTTCATGAGGCTGGCATTTGTCTCCGCCAGTTGTAGGGCTGTCGCCTTTGCCTGGTCCAACTCTGCTTTCAGTCCCTCTAGCTGGTTCACTGCCTGCTGTAGGCTTTGTACCTGTTGTTGCGCCTGGTCCAGTTTTTCTTGCAGGTTCGTTACCTGTTGCTGTAATGCGGCTTCGTTTTGGCGCGCCTGCTCCAGGTCTGCTTGCAATTGGGCATTGACCGCTGCATCATGCCCTGCGTCGGATACCTGAGCATCTTTCTTGGCAGGTGTTTTGCCCGCTGACTGAGGCGGGGAAGACGTAGAACTTGCCTCCTGAACCACTGCCGCTGCAACCTCAATGGTTTTAGCAGCGGGTTGTGCTGTTTCCGTCTTCGTTGCTTCTTCCCGTAACAGGTCTCCCAAACGTTTCCTGGCCATTATTTCCTCCAATCCCGCTGAATTTCATCTGCCACCCGACGGTAATCGGCCTCTGCTTCCCGAGCATTTTTGCCGCGCCACTGACTGACTGCAACTCCCTCCAGGGCAGCCCGTTCGTGGGCTTTATAGGCCCGCACAAAGGCATTACAGGCTGGAATTCCCAGTTCCATCAGTGTATTTTGAGCTTCCAGCGCCTCATTCAGACTGCGGGGATCCACACGGGTGAGTAGGACTCGATGAGCCACCTGACGCGGCTGCACCACTTCTCGCACCGTTTCCACCAGAGCCGCCAGATCCATGGGAGCTGGTGGGGTTGGCAGAACCACATAATCGGCAACTGGTACAACGGCAGCCAATGCTTCCGAGTTGAGGGCTGGTGGGGTATCCACCACCACTACTTCGTATTCCTTCAATTGGCGCAGACTGCCCAGATGCAACGGGTCTGTTTCCTGGGTTAAATCAAACCCCAATTCAATGTCCCCCCGTTTTACCCACCAGGAGGCCGATCCCTGGGGGTCAGCGTCCACTAACAAAACCCGATGATCCTCTGCCAGGGTTGCAGCTAGGTTGACTGCGGTTGTCGTCTTGCCAACACCACCCTTGCCGTTCAGGACGACCAGGACTTTTCTTGGGCGGGACGACTTCATCGATCACACTTCTCCGAAAACGGATTTTGCTCGAGGGAAGGGGAGCCAACAGGGCTGGGAAGCAGCAACGGCAATAGCCATTAGGGTGGCAATCAGTTGGTTAAATTCTCCTCCGGCTTGACTATACCGTGTTCTGAAAGGGGGATCCCAGTAAACCCC
>CAZBTL010000082.1:0-5139 GCA_964494755.1 uncultured bacterium
GCATCCTGCTGTTTTCCGGCAGTCTCTACGGCCTCAGCCTCAGTGGCCTTTCCTGGTTGGGGGCGATTACGCCCATCGGAGGAGCCGCCTTTCTGGGGGGCTGGCTGGCGCTGGCGATCGCAGCCTGGAATTGGCAAGGATAAACTCCCCGCCCCCATCTGCAATTGTCCAATGGGCTATTTCATTAGTTGTTGCACTGATTTGGGATGAATCAGCTTCCAGAGGGGATGGCTGGGTCCCTGCTGACGGATGCGGCAAACCTGACGCTTGAGCCGGTCCTGATCCCGCTGCGGCAAACCCACCAGAATATTGCGACTTTGCCAGACCAGCACGGCAACGGTCAGACCCACACAAATAGTTAATCCCAGGGCTGGCCAGGGATGAAAAGCTAGCCCATAGCGGATGGCGGCCCAGGTGAAGTGCTCGTGGATCAAGGAAATGGGATAGCGCAAGCCCCACAAGCTGAGAAGGCCCACCGTCAACCAGAGCAAACCCACCACCAACCAGCGACCATAAACCGTCAGTTGATGCAGGCGGTGAACTTCTGCCTGAAAGACCGGATCCGGTGCACCAGTAGACCATGCATCCGGCGATGGGTCAGAGGGACGCAGCATAGTTAGAGTACTCCTGCATTAGCCTCAAGCCTCTTTAGATGGACTGGCCGACATCTGACCCTCTGCACTGCTGGTTGCAGGCAGGGCTGTACCATAAACCTGGCCCGTCCGTTCCCGCCACAGGGCCAACAGGGTGCTGGCAATAAAAATGCTGGAATAAGCGCCCATGGTGAAACCAATGATCAAAGCCAGGGCAAAGTTCTTTAGGGTTTCGCCCCCAAAAAAGTAGATGGAGCACAGGGTTAGCAACACGGTTAAGGTGGTGTTGATCGACCGGGACAGGGTTTGGTTGACGGCTGAATCGACCACTTCGTCAATATGGCGATCGGGCTTCAGGTCAATGGTCTCCCGTATGCGATCGTAAATCACCACCGTATCATTCACGGAGAAACCGACAATAGTCAACAACGCCACAATAAACAAGCTATCCACTTCCGTGCCAAACAGCACCCCCAGAATGGCAAAAATGCCCACGGTAACCAACACGTCATGGAACAGGGCCACGATCGCGAAAACGGCGTAGTCCAGTTGGAACCGCAGGCTGAGATAAACGGTGATGCCAATGAAGGAGACTACCAGAGCCAGCAGCCCGGAGGTAAACAATTGCTTACCAATGATCGGACCCACCGTATCAATTTGGGTTTTCGCCGGATCAAAAGCCCCAATCTTCTCACTTAGAACGGCTTGTAGGCGACCCCGTTCATCTGGGCTGAGGGGTGAGGTGCGAATTGATAGAGCCCGCTGCTCCTGACCGAGGATCTGGATACTGCTATTGCCATGCCCTTCCGCCGCCATGATATCCCGTACCTTGGCAATATCAATGGGTTGATCACAGTTATTGGGCTTGGAGCAGTCCAGTTCCAGTTGCAGGCGCGTGCCCCCCACAAAGTCCAGGCTGGGACGCAGAGGCGCGCCAATCTGCTGCCAGGAAATGC
Organism: uncultured bacterium; assembly: GCA_964494755.1. Lineage (GTDB taxonomy): Bacteria > Cyanobacteriota > Cyanobacteriia > Leptolyngbyales > Leptolyngbyaceae > CAZBTL01. The sequence continues at coordinate 1,550 of CAZBTL010000082.1, forward strand.
CCATGAAAATAATGCTGACAAGAATCAGGGCGGAAGAAACAAACCACCAAAGTTGCCGCTGTTTGATCACTTCCAGTTTCATGGGGTGGCCTCCGCCTGGGATGGGGTCTTGGAAGACAGATTGGGACAAAACCAGTCTGGTTTACGCAACTCCGGAAAGCTCAGGGCAACCAGCAGCAGGGTGCGGCTACAGGTAATAGCGGTGAACATACTGATCGTTACCCCCAACGCCAGGGTTAGGGCAAAGCCCCGCACCAGTCCGGCGCCCAACCAGAAGAGGGCGCCACAGGCAATCAGGGTAGTGACATTACTGTCCAGAATGCTGGAAAAAGCCCGGTAAAACCCGGCTTCCACCGAACGATAGAGCGTCTTGCCAGCCCGTAGCTCTTCCCGGGTGCGCTCAAAAATCAGCACATTGGCATCCACCGCCATGCCGATACTGAGAATAAATCCGGCAATCCCTGGTAGGGTCAGGGTGACCCCCAGCAGGTTAAAGGCCGCCAGGGTAAAGATGGCATAAAAAACCAGAGCGATGTCGGCAATCAGACCGGGCAGGCGATAGTACAGCAGCATGTAAATCAGCACCAGAGCCAGCCCAAACAGAGCAGCGTAGATACTGCGTTGAATACTGTCTAAACCAAGCGTCGCCCCGACGGTGCGGTTCTCCGCTACTTCCACCGGCACTGGCAGAGCGCCGCCCCGTAGCTGGATAGCCAGGTCATTGGCTTCCTCAGCCGTGAAGCGCCCGGTAATCACCGCATTGCCGCCAGTGATTCCAGTTTGGGCAAATTCAACCCCCACCACTGGGGAACTGATCAACTCATTGTCTAAAAAGATGCCAAGGGTTCTGCCGGTCCCGGCCAGATCCTTGGTGAGTTGGGCAAAGGACTCTCCCCCCTGGGTATCGAACTTCAAACCCACACTCCAGGCATTGGCGGCATTGGCCGGTTCGGCGAAGGCATCCTTGAGATTTTTGCCGGTCAGGTCAGTCCGTTCGTAGAGGGCCGCGATCGCCTCATTGCTGCGTTTCAGGGCTGCCTGATTTTCTGCGATCGCCTTGGCATCACCCGTCTTACGTAACTCAGCCTGTTTGACCAGCAACTCTTGCCGCAGTTGGTTTTCAATTTGCAATTGGGTTTCGGTGCCCACTTTTTGCTTGCGGAAATCCAATTGGGCCGTGCCACCCAGAACTCGTTCCGCCTGCTGAGGGTCATTTACGCCGGGCAATTGGACCAGAATCTGGTTATTGCCCACCGTCTGAACCAACGGTTCGGACACACCCAAGCCATTCACCCGTCCTTCAATCACCCGCTGGACGGCTTCCAGTTCGCGTTCGGTGATTTGTTTCACGGTTTCTGTTGGCTTCACCAGGATGGTCAACTGGGAGCCGCCTTGCAGATCCAGGCCCAGCCGGGTGGGTAACCGCAGGAGCACCAGTAGCGAAATTGCTACCAGTCCCAGAATCAAGCCCAACAATAAACGCTGCCTGCCCATGCCATACTCCCTTTAACAAACGCTATGATAGCGCGTTGACCCTGTGTGTCTTGCATTCGGCAATTGCCGCCCATCCCCTGACTCACTGGTCGATCCCCGGAAATCGACAGCTTTCAGACAAGGGAACTGATTCCCTACTGGTTAACCCCAGGAAAGCCTGGGGAATCTTCGGTGGGGATCTTAGAGGTAACCATCGACGATCTTTTTCACCGCCTCGACAATCTGCTGCGGCTGAACAATCGTCAGATTTTCCAGGGTGCCATTATAGGGAGTAGGGATATCCTGGGAGGACAGGCGGATCACCGGCCCATCCAGTTCATCAAATAGGCGATCGTTAATCGAGGCGATTAGTTCCGCAGCAATGCCGCCCGTCTTCATGCACTCCTCCACAATGATCACCCGATGGGTCTTGCGGATTGAGGCCTCGATCGTTTCAAAGTCCAGTGGTTTGAGCGAAATCAGGTCAATTACCTCTGGGTCGTAGCCGTCCTTCTCCAGCGTCTTCAACGCCTGCAGCACATGGTGACGCATCCGAGAGTAGGTCAGGATGGTGACATCTTTACCGGAACGAACCACCTCGGCCTTATCCAACGGCAAGACATATTCTTTGTCCGGCAGGTTTTCCTTCAGGTTGTACAGCAGCACATGCTCGAAGAACAAGACGGGATTGTTGTCCCGGATGGCCGCCTTGAGCAGCCCTTTGGCATTGTAGGGGGTGGAGCAGGCGACAATCTTTAGACCAGGCACCGCCTGGAAATAGGCTTCTAAGCGCTGGGAATGTTCCGCCCCTAACTGACGACCGACCCCACCGGGTCCCCGAATCACCAGGGGGATCTTGAAATTGCCGCCGGAGGTATAGCGCAGCATGCCAGCATTGTTGGCAATCTGGTTAAAGGCCAGCAGCAGAAAGCCCATGTTCATCCCTTCAATGATCGGGCGCAGGCCAGTCATTGCCGCCCCAACCGCCATGCCAGTAAAACTGTTTTCCGCGATCGGGGTATCCAGCAGACGCAACTCGCCGTATTTCTGATATAGATCCTTGGTGACCTTGTAGGATCCACCATAATGTCCAACATCTTCCCCCATTACCAGGACAGTCGGATCTCGACCCATTTCCTCATCAATGGCTTCCCGCAGGGCGTTGAATAAGAACGTTTCTGCCATGAGTGTTTCTGCAATCCCAGCAAACCTAAACTTTTCCAGCAAACCTAAATTTTAAAGGATAAGGGGGCTATCACCGCAAAGCGGGACAAAAAGGAACTGCGTTCCTACTTAATATCCTCTAATCTGTCCCGCCTTCAGCGGATACTCGATAAGGGTTGATTTTTGAGCAGTCGGGGCAGCGGTTGCGGCAGAAGCATCTGGAAGCGAGCTAGACAGTCTCCCCGCCAGCCCGATCGCCCTCCAGAACAATTGCGACACTTGAAAAGTATTCCGTAATACAGGAAAATCCTGTTTACCTGTCGGATTATGACGAATTAATATCATGATCCTTTAATCAAGTGATTAGCCGCAACAGATAAATCCTGGATTAACCCTCTGGTCAACTCCAGGCTGGGCGGCTAAGATCGGCAAAAACCATGACGCCATTCCCCATGCACCACTCACCGGCAAGGGAGCCGTCCTTCTACTATTTCGCTTATGGTTCCTGCATGTGTCCGGTTGATCTGAAGCGGACTTTGGGAGAAACCATCTATCCCTACGTGATCGGCCACGCCACCTTGCATCACTACCGGCTGGGGTTCTACCGGCGATCGCTGCGGCGCAATTGCGGGGCATTGGATGTGGTGCCTGATGCCAATTCCCAGGTGGAGGGAGTGTTGTATCAGTTGCCCTGGCGGTTTAGCGATCGCCTGGATGAGCGGGAGGAAGTGCCCCGGGGCGGCTATCGCCATGAAACAGTGGAAGTGACCTGTCGAGGCAAGTTATTCCAGCCAGTCCGGACCTATGTAGTGATCGATAAATTGGAAACGGAACTGGCTCCCAACGACTGGTATTTCAGCGTCGTCATGCGGGGAGCCGTCACCTGCGGCCTGCCGGAACAGTACTGCTGGCAACTGTTTCACCACATGCGGCAGTTACAACTACAGCAACAA
>CAZBTL010000082.1:5239-15938 GCA_964494755.1 uncultured bacterium
TGTTTCACCACATGCGGCAGTTACAACTACAGCAACAAGCCCGGTTCTGGCATCGGTCCGCTTAGGGCAAAGGCAACTGTCTGCCACCCGAAACAACTGTCTGCCACCCGAAACTGTTTGCCACCCGCAACTGTCTGCCACCCGAAACTGTCTGCCACAATAAACTCAGGCCAGCTTGCACTTAACGGTATGGCCTGAGTTTATCCCAATGAGGAGTTGACATGACCAGGATTGCAGTTGTCACCGGAGCGAATCGAGGGCTGGGACTCGAGACCTGTCGCCAACTGGCGCAGCAGGGCTATCAGGTGATTTTGACCAGCCGGGATGCGGTCAAGGGTGAGGCGGCCGCAGCCAGCTTGCAACAGCAAGGTCTGACCGTTACCTTTCATCCCCTGGAGGTGACCGACCCAGACAGCGTTGCGGCTCTAGCAAATTTTCTGCAACAGCAGTTCCACCGGCTGGATGTGTTGGTCAACAATGCGGGCATCCTACCTGATCCGATGAATCACAGCAGCGTCTTTGAAGCCAACATTGATACCGTGCGGCAGGCTATGGAAACCAACGTTTATGGTGCATTGCGTCTGTGTCAGGCGTTGGTGCCGCTGATGAAAGCTAACGGCTATGGTCGAATTGTCAATGTCTCGTCGGGAATGGGCCAACTGAGCGAGATGAACGGTGGTTACCCGGCCTATCGCTTCTCCAAAACCGCCCTCAATGCCCTGACCCGAATTCTGGCAGACGAGCTGCAGGGAACCAACATTTTAGTCAATTCGGTCTGTCCCGGTTGGGTTCGCACCGACATGGGCGGCCCCAGCGCCCCCCGACTGGTGGAACAGGGCGCAGATACAATCGTCTGGTTGGCAACCCTGCCAGATGGATCGGCCAGCGGAGGCTTTTATCGCGATCGCCAGCCCATCCCCTGGTAAGTCAGGGCGATCGCCCCGCAACTATCAGGCCCAAAATCAGGCCAAACAGTCAATCCATTGTTCCAGCAGACCCGGTGAACCGTACCAGCGTCGGCTGCGCCGGGGAGAGTGACTGGCCCCTTCCAGAACCAGATTTTCTGCCCCTTCCAGGTGCGCGGCGGTAATGGGGGTAATGCCATCACCCCAGCATTCGCCCTGTCCGCAGGTGAGTTTGTAGCTGTTGTAGGCCAACCAACTCTTCCAGCGATCGCCATAGACCGCCTTGCCAGCCAAACAGACATAGCGCACATCTGGGTAGAACGCCCCCGGATAGGTCTGGTTCACAAAGTCAATATTGCGGCGAGTCCAACGTTCCTGACTGATATGGGGCGTGCCCAGGGTCACCAGGGTTGCCACCTGGGAGCGGGCCGCCCAGACCGAATCAGGCCCATCCACCGCATGGATGGCATAGGGCTTTTCGCCCAAATAAATCCGAGCCAGCCACCCCCCAGCCGAATGACCAATCAGATTAACCTGGGCTGCACCGGATTGCTGCAAGACCTGCTGCACTGTGGCAGCTAACTGGCGCAGGATCGGACTGACCGATCGCCCTCCCAGGGTAGGAACCCAATCCTGCCAGCGAATCGGCACCGTCACTGTGGGAATTCCCTGCTGATTCAGCGATCGCTCCAGATCCTGATACTCGCCTGCCCCTGCCATATATCCGGGCAGAATCACCGTTGGTAAAGCCATGGAAAATGCAATTACGAATTGTAACGTCCTATCTCTACTCTAAAGTTGAACCGTCCAGATTGGCTTTTCCATTTCCCGGTGTTGCTCTGCGGTTTAGACAACAGCATTGTCTAGCCCCAATGCCATAGAATGCAAACCGGATCGACCCAATCAAGCAACCGGGCTGCAACCGCACCCGAATCGCTGAGGATAGCGCTAAGATCAGTCAGAATTAATCTCCTAGGAGTCTGTCGGAGAATATAGATTAACCACGCTGAAACCATTCCCTGCTCCCCCCGAACCCCTGAAAAAGGAGGCAAATTCCGAAAGTCCTCCTTTTTCTACGCCGCAGGCGTATCCCCAACGGAGCTTAGGAGCTTCAGGGGCATCTCCGACAAGCGCCAAGGGATTAGAGTCGTTTCCTGGTTACCCACGGCTCCGTTCCCTGTCTTCCCTAGCCTCGCTGCCGATCTCGCATTCAGTCAGCTCTGTCAATTGCCATGTCGTACTCTCCCCCACAAAAAAATCTGCCAGACTTTTTCAGGCCTGAGAACGGACACCGGACTCTGGAGATGCTGCGTCAGCCTTTTTCCATCGCAATTCTGGCCTCTCTGGGAATTCACGGCGCTCTCTGGTTCCTGTTGCCCTTCATGCCAACGGAGAACCCGATCCAGATTTCGAATCAAAAGTCCGTAGGCGTGGTAGAACTGACCCCGCTGGAACAACTGCGACTACCCGACACCCTTTCTGGTCCCACTACGAGGACTCTGCCCTCGCCAGGATCGCAGTCGCCGCTGTGGACAAAACCAATGATACCGACCAAACCTAATCCCCCTGCTTCCCCCGTTCCACCACCAGTCCCCCCCTTACTGGACAGCGGTTCACTGTATAACATTCCAATTATTCCTCCCCCACCGGTCACGATCCTGCCGCCCCTGAATCTGCCACCCATTCCCGAACCACCCCAACCGGTCAAACGCAGACCCGTTCAACCCCCTCCGCCTAAAGCTAGCGGTTCCACTCCACCAGCTACGAATCCGGCGGAACCGGGTCAGCCCTCCGCCACTCCCTCTCCTACTGAGCCCGTGCGGCCAGAAAAAATCCCAGCCGCCGCGATCGCCGCGCTTCGGGAACGCCAGGAGCAATTACGGCAAACGGGCGATCGGTTCAGTTTCAATCAAGCCAACACCACCGAGGGCGAGTTCAACCAGAACTTGGCCCAACTGGGTGAAACAGCCAATCAGCTATCGGCCGGGAACTTGAAAAAAGACTGGCAACGGCAAAACGACATTACCGACCTGTATCCCAAGGAAGCCTGCCCGCTTAAGCTCAAAGGCACTACCTGGGTGGGGGCGGTTTTTACGCCGGAAGGAAAATTAGCTGAAAAACCCACAGTACTCTTGTCATCGGGCTACGCTGGCCTGGATGAATCGGCAGTGGCCTATGTTGCGAACCAGACCATTCCAGCCAAAGACCAATTTCAAGCCCTGATCTTCCCATTTCAGTTTGAGTATTCCGAAACAGTCTGCCCACCGGACAATAGCGAAAAAGCAGGCTCCGGAGGTTAGCGGCCCATCGATAGCAATCCGATTAGGATTGTGAAAGGTTTCCGCAGGAAATCCTTCTCACAAAGCCCTTTCACCATCCAGTCGTTCACAAGTCATTTAGGATTGCTATAGCTGTGGTTTGAGGGAGCAGCGCAAGACCAGACAGTTCTAGGCTGCCGCTGGCCATGGGCGACTGGACTGCGATCGGTCGCTGGGTTACTAGGAGAAACGCAGCCAACTGTGCAGCCAATGTGAGGCTTGGGTGCCGCCCAAGCTGCTCCAATCCATCCCATTACCGAAAGAGCCAGTCTGGATTGAGATATCTTTACATGCCAATCCAGCTAACTATTGGAAAATCAATGTTCCCAAATGATTGACATCTTCTATACTTCTTTCGTATCGAGTTCACTCCCATGAGTCGCTTATGTCTCAGGATGCCAGCCTTCAAACACTTCTAGCCCCTCCGACTGAGGAAGCAGCCTCGTCTTCCACTTGGGAATCTTCCGAGTCCTCCCTGTCATCGGAAAGCTATGGATTTTCGGCCAACTCCCTGGCCGACCGCCTCCTGGATGAAGTCTTTGAGGAGGTTGAACAAATACTGACCGGCAGGGCTTCCTACACCCCTGCGGCGACAGACGATGATGAGCCATCCTTCGCCCCAACGGAAGCATCCTTGTCGACGGGTTTACCGCTGGCAGTGCGCCTGGAGGAAGACAGTTCGTCGGCAGAACGGCTAACGGTCACTGCAGACGAGGAAGATTCATCCCTCCTGTCGATCGAGACGCCGCCCCCATCCAGTCCCCTGGAGCAACGGACCGGTGGGTTGTCCTATGATCGCCTGTTGCTGGGCCTGGGCGGATTCTCGGTGCTGGCCACCCTCACCGCCTGGGGCATTACCCAGTATCTCCACTGGTATCCCTCAACGGTGGCGGTTGCTCCAGCGCAACCCGCGCCTCCTGCGCCTGCTGCTGCGACCAACTCCAGCGACATGCAGTTTGCTGAATACATCCAGCGATCTCTGCAGGCCATTGATCAGCGATCGCAACCCGCCAGCCGCAGCACCCTAGCCACCACCGGACAGACCAATTCCCTGACGATTCCGCCGGTTGGCAATTTGCCCACTGTGACGATTCCAGGAAATCCAACGTCGTTGCCATCAGCCGCCACAGCAACCACCACACCGACAAACGGAGGACTGGAGCGCATTCTGACCGCCAGCAATCCTTTTGCGGCGCGGGCAACAGCCATTGTACCCCCGGTTTCTCCCCTGCCCAGAGTTGCCAGCCAACCAACCACTTCAGCCGCAACTGCTAACCGCTCCTTGCAGGCAATGCTTCCCTCTTCTTCCTCCCTGGCGACTGCGGGTCTGGCCCGTACCCTGGTGGGCGTGTTGGACCTGGGGAATAAGGAAGCGTCCGCTGCTTTGATCGAAATCAATGGCGTCACCCAACGGTTCCGCGTCGGCGAGAGCATTGGTTCCAGCGGTTGGACCCTGGTGGAAGTCTCCAACAATCAAGCTCTGATCCGCCGTAACGGTGAAGTGCGATCGGTGATGGCGGGTCAAAGCTTTTAGGAACACGGATCAGTCCGCTGCGTTTTGTTGCCATATAGGTTGATCCGCTGGCCCTTACCGATTCCAGGATTCTTGACCAAATCACCCCAGCCAAGGGCAGGTAGCTCTTGGCTGTTTTTCTGTGGTAAGACTGATTCAATTCCTGCCGTTGTTAGTCAGACCTGGAGGCGTCATGTTTGGCGTGTGAATGGAGTCAGGCACCTAGCTCCAGAATTGGGACTGCTTCAGGCGTTGGGACGGTGAACCGGGGATTTGGTGTGGGCGTTCTGCAGGAATGCTGGTAATTTGCGACTAAGGAGTTCCATCAATGGGTCTATTCGACGATTTCAATCGCTTCTTGGAAGAACGGCTAGATGAGTTCATGCGCAATAATCCCCATCTGGAGTTGATGGCGCTGGAAGATAAACTGCAGGACCAGGAAGAAGAAACGCTGAAAATCATGACGGATTTGAAGCGTCAGGAAACCCAGGTTCAAGATGAAATTCTGCGTCTGGCCCAAGAAATTCAGCAATGGCATGCCCGAATTGAAAAGGCCAGGGCAGCGGGGCGGATGGATCTGGCCGAACCAGCTCAAGAACATGAAGCTGCCCTCCTCCGCCAGGGCAACCAGTGCTGGGGGCAGATGGAAGTCATTAAAGAACGGATGCGGCAAACCCAGGAGCTACAGGCCAAGATCCAGGCTCGTCGCAAGGAAGTTCAGGCTCAAATTAATCAGGTGCAGGCCAGCCGAGCCAGTGCCCAGGCAACCAGCAGCGCCACCAATTGGAATACGGTTGGCTGGAACCAGGGGCTGAATGAATCCAGCCGTAATACGCAGGATTTGGAGAAAAAGTTCCAGCGGTGGGAAGCCGAGCAGGAACTGGAGCAAATGAAGCGCAATATGGGTCAGTAGGCAGTTATCGGTAAAAGCGGGTGGCAAAGTTCTGCGATCGCGTGGGAGACAGTTCCCGCGCCTTCAGGATCGCTGCCCCTAAGAAGGCATAGGAGAGCACCCCCACCACCGCTAACAAGACTGGACTGAGGACACCGGCGGCATTCCATAGGGTATGCAATCCGGCTGCCGTCAAATAGCCCACCCCCAGAATCAGCCAGCGTTTGCGCGGCCGCAACACACTCAAGCCAATAAAGTAGCCCAGGTAGCCACTGTAGGCCATGTGACCGGACACCGATCCCAGGACACGCGGGATCAGTAGTTGCAGACTGGCCAGTTGGGCCACGCCTTCCCCCGCCGCCAGCGTGCTGTGATAAATATCCGGCAAGTACTGGCCCAGCGTTTCCACCAGGGTAAAGCCAACCGCCGAAGCCGTTCCCAGCAAAATGCCATCCAGCGGCTCCCACACACCGATGCGCTCCCGCGCTGGCTGTCGCAGTTGCCGCCCCCACCACAGGAGCACCAGCACCGGCACCGCTTTGAGTAATTCTTCCATCAAGCCAGCCCCGAAGAACATGCGGACCAGCAACAACGGAAAGGGCACCTGAGCCGTTGGAATTTCCCCCGGCAGCAGGACTCGGAAAACCAGAATGAACAGATTCAGGGTGGGCAGGGTCAGCAGCAGAACCGTCATCACGGCGGCACTGACCAACACCCACCAGGGCTTGCGTTTGCCGCACAACTGATAGACAAAGTAATAGGCGGCTCCCGACAGGTAAGAAGCCAGTAGCAGGTTAAACAGCAACGGTGATCCAACGGCCAAAAACATCAGGACGACGAAGGCAACCGTAATTCCCCCTGGCAACAGATAGGCTTTTCGGGTTAAGTCCTGGCCGGTGGAAAAGATGGGGAACAGTTGGGTCCAGCTAATGGAGTCAGCCTGGGAAGCCGCAACAGGACGTTTAGAACGATAGGCCTGGACCGGGCGGGGGCGAGGAGTTACGGACGAGACGGCGGGTAAATTGATGCCTCGGATCGGCGGCGGACTACTGGTGGAAGGGTGACTGGTGGCGGCAGGAACCGACTCAACCGGCTGCCACTGATACTCAAACACAAATTCTGGACCATCCTGGCCCAGCATGACGCGATCGCCCGCTTGCAAAACCTGACAGCCCTGCAGGCGCTGGCCATTGAGGAAGGTGCCATTGGCACTGTTCAAGTCACAAATTTGCCAGAATCGAGCCCCATCCGGAGACTCAAACCCTAACACCGGACTGATTTCGGCGTGTCTCCTCGATACCGCCCGATATATCACAGGATCCAGCACAATCTGACAGCGAGGATCCCGCCCCAGCCACAGACTCTCTGACAAAGACAGAGGATAGCTGGGTTGTTGAGCATCTGGTTGATGGGGAGGAGCCACCAGCCGTAGGCAAGCTATAGAGCGTTCTTGACCCGTCATTCGGGAACCGTTGAACCGTAGCAACTTTAAACCACTACGGTTCAATCCTAATCGAGAACCCCCCTAACGCAGCAACCAATCTATGATCGATCACGGGTCCACCGATTAACCTGACAATGGTTGATCTGGCTTTTTTGCGGTCAACCGACTGGATGGACCTGACTTTCAGCTAAAAACTTGGATAGCCAGGTTAATATTTCTGATTGGCCCGGGCATCCTGAACGGCCGCGAAAAAGCTAAAGATGCCGACCGGAATACTGAGGCCCAGAATAGCCCAAGTCGGCACATTGCCCAGTTCTGGCGATCCGGAGGACAACTCAAAGGCCGAACCTACCGCCGAAATTGCGGCGATACAAGATGCCGCCAACAACACACCACTTTTTAGAGTCAACATTAGATTTTCTATTCCAACCTTGAAACACAGGTCTCGGTCAGGGACTTGCCAGCCAACAAAGCTCCCCGATCATTCTCGCCTAAGCAGGAAGCCACCGCTGACTCGCTACTTTGAGCGGTATTGGAATGCAAGGCAGATTCCTGGATACCAGCAGCACTGGCTAGGCAACCGGTCGAACTGCCTGGAACGAGAAGCCATGCTTTTTCAGTTCCTGATTCAACAGCAGCTTATTCTCCACCCGATCCACAAACAGAACACCATTCAAATGGTCGATTTCATGCAGGATGCAGCAGGCCAATAGCCCCGTCGCCGCCAGCTTTTGAGGCCGGCCCTGTTCATCTTTGAAGGACACCTCAATGGCGCTGGGTCGTTTGACATCCAAATACACCCCTGGAATGCTGAGACATCCTTCCGTGGTCACCACCAGATCCTGATTCATCTTGGTAACCGTGGGATTAATCAGAATCAAAGGAGGATTGGCGGCATTTTCAGGGTCACAGTCCACCACAAGCACCTGCTTATTCAGCCCAACCTGCGGCGCCGCCAGACCAATGCCATCCGAACTGTACATGGTCTGCAGCATCTCGCGGACCAATTGTTTAATCTCCCCGTCCACTTTGGCAACTCGCTTGGCTGGCTGCCGCAAGACGCGATCGCCCAGGTGATGAATTTGCAGGGGTGGGGTTGCTAACTTCTTCTTTTCGACCAGAACCTCGGTAGGCATGAATTTCGCACTCGTGAATGAAAACAGTATGTCGGACTGGTTCCGCTTTAGCTCTATCTTAACCAATCCTGCACCTGCTGCGGTCAGATCCAGCCCAGAATCTCGATCGCGACAGTTAATTCCCTTTTGCCCGCCGAATCACATATTCGGCTGTATTCTTGGCTGGTGTGCGAAACAGGACTAACTCCCTGCCATTCTCTAACACAAAGACCCGATAGACTGCCTCTGTCCGGGTCAGTTGCTGATTGCGGGGAATACCCTGATTCTCTGGGAAATAGCCACCCCGTTCGACAACCACATAGTCCTCTAGAATGCCGCTCGCCGCAGCAACGATGACGGCATAGTCGCCTACAAAGTTCGAGTCTGTCTGTAGTTGGGCCAGTTCTCCATTCGACAGGGTGGTTGCATCGCGCAAGATGATTTCTCGAAACCAGCCGTACATCACCTTGCCGCGCTGCTTTTCCACTTGGGCCAGCCCGCTGGGAACCAGGCCACCCAGCGCTAAGGTCACTGCCAGCAACAGCGTCATAAACCAAGCAGGTTTCACCATACTGCGCCAGCCCACCTTCCGCCGAAACAGCCTGTAGCACTACCGAATGCTTCGATCATACCGTGTTTTCCCCCAGGATTCGGAGACCGCCAGCGCAGGGATTTGCCACAGCAATCAGGCCCAAATGCTAAAAATCCTGACTCTGCGATCGCGAGGGTCAGGATGTTGTTTTTAGAGTAGGGGGTGAGGGATGAGTGGGTAGCTACAATCGCCCGATTGGAGTTAACTCCTACACCTCATCCAGTTGCTTACGGGAGGGTTCAAAGAAGGTGTAATAGACATAGCCAGCTAGCCAGGCACCCACCAAAGGAACCACGATAAACATCCAGACTTGAGCCAGCGGCGTGCCACCGATGAGCAGAGCCGGACCCAGACTGCGGGCCGGATTCACCGAGGTATTGGTGACTGGAATGCTGATCAGGTGAATCAGGGTCAGGGCCAACCCAATCGACAAGCCAGCAAACCCCGCCGGAGCCCGTCTATCGGTTGAACCCAGGATAATTAATAAGAACATGAAGGTCATGACCAATTCAGTCAGTAAACAGGCCCAAAAGCCATAGCCACCCGGCGACATGGCGCCATAGCCGTTAGTGGCAAACACGCCCGCCGCATTGGAATCAAAGCCGGTAAATCCTTTCTGGCCGCTGGCAATGATGTAGATCAGGGAAGCAGCAGCGATCGCCCCCAACACCTGGGCAACAATATAGGGCAGCACATCGGACCAGGCAAACCGCTTGCCAGCCGCCAGGCCGACCGAAACCGCTGGATTAAAATGACCGCCTGAGATGTGCCCCACTGCATAGATCATGGTCAACACCGTCAGACCAAAGGCCAGCGATACCCCGGTGAGACCAATCCCCAGGGGAAACTTCACATCAGGACCGAGGGAACCCCCCGTAAAGGCAGCAGCCAGAACCGCACTGCCGCAACCGCCTAAAACTAGCCAGAACGTGCCAAAGAACTCGGCAAACAACCGTTTGTAAAGAGTCATCTGTAATCAATCTCCCTTATTTGGTGAATTGAATCGGCAAGGGACAGCATGCAAGGATGCAAAGAATTTCGCCAAAGAATTCAACGACAGCCAACGGCGGACCTGGAGCCCGGTTGGCCAGCAGGCTGCTCGTAATGCCATAACACCCTACAGGGAAAAGATAAGGAACTGATAAGGATAGCTGTCCGACGGTTACTTCCCAGAACAGGGGATGCTGCTTAAACTGGGAAATAAGGTGGTTTGCCGATGGGTTTGGAGCCAGAAAGCGTGTGACAGTGCCAGGTATACCTTCTACTTCCGATACGGCAGATACGGTTGACTTGCAACCGATCCTGGATACCCTGCAACGGGACTTGCCCACTCTGTTTGAGCGGGATATTTCCTACGACATTTACAGCCCGGATATCTTCTTTCAGGATCCGGTCAACAGTTTCAAAGGCAAGTTGAACTATCGCATCATTTTCTGGACTCTCAGATTTCACGGACGGCTATTTTTTACCAACTTGTGGTTTGATCTGCACGCCGTCTACCCGGTTGATGCCCAAACCATTCGGGCCGACTGGACCGTTCGGGGAACCCTGCGCCTGCCCTGGAAAGCAGCTATTTTTTTCAACGGCTATTCCATCTACAGTCTCAATGCCGATCGCTTGATCGATCGCCACATTGATACCTGGGATCGGTCACCCCAAGCCATCTTGCGCCAATTTTTGCCCAATGCCCAGAACCCACAGTAGAACCCGCAGGTGCTGGCACTGGTCTGTTACCTTGTGATAGTTCTATCCCGAGTTAGAAATGAGCATTGAAAGGAGCCCTCGATTTTTGGCTTGAGTTGCCAAAAGTCAGGTTCATAAGGTGTTGCAAGGTAGATTACCAATTCCTACTAGTGCCAGTCATCTCAGCCTTTCTTCTTTTTCTTTTGCTTGCCAGCAGGCTTGGACGTAGATGCTTTG
>CAZBTL010000083.1:0-15869 GCA_964494755.1 uncultured bacterium
TGCGGGGTGACGGGTGTCAGGCGTCGGGTGTCAGGTGCTAGGTGTGGGGTGCGGGGTTGGGAAAATGGGGAGGAGGGAAGAGATGGGGAAGAGGAGGTGCCAGGTGTTAGGTGTTAGGTGGCAGCAATCCGAAACCCAATACTCAATACCCAATACCCAATACCTAGAACCCAGAACCCAGAACCCAACATCCAACACCCAACCCCTAACCGCGTCCTCACCCCCATTCCATCGATTCAGCAAACTAGCTGACACCCGTTTCGAACCAAACCAGTCAGGCATAGCAAGGGAGAGAAAGAGATGGCGGCGGATTTTGATTTATTGGTGCTGGGAGCCGGTTCTGGCGGCATTGCTACCGCTCGACGGGCTGCCGAATACGGCGCCAGGGTTGGTGTGGTTGAGAGCGATCGCCTGGGGGGTACCTGTGTTAACCGAGGCTGTGTGCCCAAGAAATTGATGGTTTATGCGTCCCGCTTTCCCGATGCCTTTGAGGAAGCCCAGGGCTATGGCTGGAGTGCCGTCCAGAGTTCGCTGGACTGGAAAAAAATGATCACCGCGGTCAATGATGAGGTTACGCGCCTGAATGGCATTTATCAATGCATGCTGGATAACTCCGAGGTGGAGGTGTTGCGAGGACGAGGCAAGTTTTTAGATGCCCACACCGTGGTCGTGGAGCCCCTGGAACCCGGCCAGGAGACCCGCACTGTGACGGCTGACAAAATTCTGATTGCGGTAGGTGGGCATCCTTACAAACCCCATATTTTGGGGATTGAACATGCCCTCACTTCCGATGAAATGTTCCACCTACCAGAACAGCCCAAACGTATGGTGATTATTGGTGGAGGCTACATCGGCTGCGAGTTTGCCTCCATTCTCAATGGGCTGGGGTCGGAAGTGACCCAGGTGATTCGCGGCGACAAGATCCTGCGCGGTTTTGATGACGACCTGCGGGTAGAAGTGCAGCAGGGTATGGCGAACCATGGCATCCAATTGCTCAACAATAGTTCGCTGATTGCGATCGAAAAAGATCCGGTGGGCGTTACGGTGACGGTTCGCAATCAAGACGGCAGTATGGAAACGGTGATTGCGGATGCCATTAGTCTGGCGGCAGTTGGCCGCAAGCCTAATATTCAGGGACTGGGCTTGGAAAATGCTGGGGTCAAGTTACATGACGGTGCAGTTGTAGTCGATGCCTACAGCCAGACCAGCGTTCCCCACATCTACGCCGTAGGCGACTGTACCAACAAGGTTAATTTAACCCCCGTTGCCATCAATGAAGGGCGGGCCTTTGCTGACACGGTGTTTGGCGGCAAGTCGCGGGTCATGAGCTATGACAATATTCCCACTGCTATCTTCACCACGCCGGAGGCAGCCACGGTCGGTCTGACCGAAGCCGAAGCCCGACAAAAGCATGGCGATGCAGTAAAAGTCTACCGCAGTCGGTTCCGTCCCATGTATTACACCCTGGCCGGCAAAGAGGAGAAAACCTTGATGAAGCTGGTAGTGGATCAGACCAGCGATCGCGTACTGGGGGCCCACATGGTCGGCGATCATGCGGCGGAAATTATCCAGGGGGTGGCGATCGCCCTCAAGATGGGTGCCACCAAGGCCAACTTTGATGCTACCGTGGGCATTCATCCCAGTTCGGCGGAAGAGTTTGTCACCATGCGGTAGCGGAACTAGCTCAGGCCAGCGATCGCCGCAGACGGGGCTGGATGCTGAGTAGAGCCACCAGGGCAAACCCCACCAGTACCAGCAGCGCCGCTCCCAGGGAAACCTCTCCCCAGGGAGCCTGCATCACTATGCTGCTGAAGCTCCAGTCCGGATGTAAATAGACATAGCGGATCGGTTCAATGGCATAGCTGAGGGGATTGAGGGAAGCAATCCACTGTAACCAAGTGGGCATAAAGGACAGGGGAGCCAGGGCCGTGCTGGCAAACAGCAGCGGCAGATTGGTGACGAAAATAACCGCAATCAACTCAATATGACCGGACAGGGAGAAGGCCAGTCCCAGGCTGATGGCGGTCACGCCCAACACCAACAGCAGCACAATCACAGCCATCAGCAGCAAACCGGGAAGGTCCGGCAGTCCAGCCCCCAACACCGCACTAACCGCCACGATCGCCACCGTCTGGACAAAACTCATGAAGGTAATAAACAGGGCCGAAGCCGCTACGATGGAATAGCGGCTGGACAATGGCGCCACCAGTAGGCGATTCAGGAAGCCAAACTCCCGATCAAACATGACTGGCAAACCAGCATTCAGGGCCC
Organism: uncultured bacterium; assembly: GCA_964494755.1. GTDB lineage: Bacteria > Cyanobacteriota > Cyanobacteriia > Leptolyngbyales > Leptolyngbyaceae > CAZBTL01. Next base: position 2,272 of record CAZBTL010000083.1, read on the forward strand.
CACCAAAAGCCGTGAAGACGATAATGCCGGCTCCCAAAAACTTACCATAGCTGACCTCGTTGCCAAATAGTCCCTGAGGCGCATTCTGGAACAGGGCGCCAAACAGGATCAACCACATAATGGGCTGAATCACCCCGGCAATCAGGGTGGAGGGACGCCGCTGCAACTGGATGAACAGCCGCCGGGCCAACGCCAGGGTTTCCTGGACAAAGTCCGCCAGGGCAGAACTAGACTGAGAGGCGATCGCACGGCCATTCAATTCAGCCGCCGTGGGTTCCGGTTTCAGCGGGGTAACGCGACCACTCATTGGGTATGTCCTCCTAACAATGGAATGGGTTAACGGCAAGTCAAACTGGACTCAGCCCCAGTGGGGGGCGGGGATGCTACAACACAGCGACAGAGTAAGCACGAATTGCTAAGTCACCTGTCGCAATAGTCAAACCGTTTTGCAATGCTTGCGTATCTAGCAAAATCCTCATTTGCATCAAATGCTCTGAGTAGATCTTCAGGCAAAGGAGCATCGAAGTCATCTGGAACAGTAAACTCACCTGCGCATAAACCAAATGGCCGTAATTGCTGATTACTAGTAATGGGTTTCAGTTCAGCAATTGGCTGGTCTAATCTTAAAGACGATTATTGTCTCACCCTCCTCTACTTGATGCAAATACTTCAGGAGATCACTTTGAATGTCCTCAAGCGTCACATTTAGCATGAACTTATCCTGAGTGTTCAACGGTCCAATCCATTTGAATTTTTGATTGCATCAGATATTAATGGAAGACGACGAACGCGAATACGGTTTGGCTCAACAGTGATTGCCGAACCTTGTTCCAGATCTGCTTGGCACTTAGCAATTATCGTTCGCAACAGATCCATTAATGCTTGAGCACGTAATCTTTCGATTCGGATACGAATAATTGACGGAGAAGCTGACTCAGTAAGGGCAAGCAATGTATGGCAATCTGCATCAAGTGTGACAACAACACGTCCTTCATCTCTCGCTCTTTGGATGATCGCTGAATCTTCAGCTTCAGACATTCCGATTTCACTCACATGCATGGTATCGAAACCTGCATCACATAATAATGCTGCCGCAGAGAGTGGTAATCCCTGATCAAGCAACAGTTTCATAGTGAGTGGAGAGTTCAACAATGCGATCGTCCAAATACGAAGATGCAAAAATTAGTGCTTGCTGAATATCCTCATCTTCCAATTCTGGAAACTCTCGGCGCAGTTCTTCTCGGTCAGGGTAAGTTGCCAGTAGCTCAATAACTCGACGAACGGTGAGCCGGAGATTACGAATGCAGGGCTGGCCCTCCATTCGGTTGGGATTGCTAGTGATGCGATTGAGTTTCATAAAAATCATCCTGCTTTTTTGGATGTTTAACTAGCGCATACTTTGTTTGCGTTCAGCTTTCGGATCCCGCTGGTTCATGGCGGCCAGTTCGGCATCCAGCAGGGTGCGGCCGGTGGCGGACAAATAGACATCGTCCAGACTGGGACGAGACTGGGCCACGCCAAACATGGGCAGTCCGGCTTCCTGCAAGGCTTTTTGCACCGTCAGGAGGGCCTCGCTCTGGGGCTGAACAACCAAATTTAGGGTATTACCCTGGGCCGTGTTAATGATGACTGACTGAACCGCTGGCAACGATTCCAGCAATCGTTTTGCCTGTTCCGCTTCTTCCAGGGGAGAGAACTCACGGATCCGTAACGTGATGCGATCGCCCCCCACCCGGTCTTTCAGCTCCGATGGCGTGCCACAGGCAATTACCGTTCCCTGATCAATAATGGCCACCCGATTGGCCAGGGCATCAATTTCTTCCAAATAATGGCTGGTAATTAAGACCGTAATGCCCTGTTCCCGCAGTTTTCGCAGGAATTCCCAGACGGTAAAGCGGCTGTCGATGTCCAGGCCCACAGTAGGCTCATCAAGCACCAGGACATCGGGTTGGTGCAGCAAACCAGCGGCCAGGTCCAGTCGCTTTTTCAGTCCACCGGAATAGGTGCCGGTCTTTTGATCGGCATAGGCGGTCAGATCCAGTAATTGTAGCATCATGTCAATCCGCTCCTGGCTCAGCGATCGCGGCAGGTGATAGAGGGATGCCTGCAATTGCAGCAGTTCTCTCCCAGTCAACACCTTGTCCAGAGCCACTTCCTGGGCCACATAACCCAACCGCTGACGGGCCAATTTAGGTTGAGCCGTCACCGAAATACCGGACACCTCTAAACGCCCAGCATCCGGTTCCGTCAAGGTACACAGACACCGCAATGTCGTTGTTTTTCCCGCCCCATTGGGTCCCAGAAGACCAAAAATTTCCCCCGGTTCAATCTGCAGGGAAACATCCTTGACGGCCTCTACTGCCCCATAGCGCTTTTGTAGTTTCTCGATCAGGACTGCCGGAGCCATGTCACGCCACCCACTTGATACAAATCTCAATCTTTATTCTAAAGGGTTGGGGAGTTTGCCAGCCGAACCCAGCCAAGACCAGCCGGTTGCCACCAAAAAAAGTCTGCCTGAAAGGCAGACCAGTTAAGCCTAGAAAGAGCGGACATAGGCCGAGGGACAGTCCCGGTTCCGAGTCAACGCTGCCAGTCAGTCATCATTCCAACAAGTCACAATGGCAGGGTGCTGACCAACGACTCCAAATTATCTACCAGAGCTGTGGTGACCTGATGGCTCAGCGGCAAGCTGTCCAGGGCCATGCCTGCACACAGCAGCATCAAATAGAAGATGGAATACTTAAACACCGACCGGGCCGTCATCATATCCGAGGGAGACTGCATCAGTTGCCAGGCCTTATAGACGAAGATACCGCCTAGCAGCAAGGCAAAGACACTATAGACCGCCCCCAGAACGCCTAAGGGGTAAACCAGCAACAGCGTCACCGGGATCAGCAGTAGGGTATAGAAGAAAATCTGGCGGGAGGTGGGTTCGTTGCCCTCAATCACAGGCAACATCGGTACGCCCACCTTGGCATAGTCCTCCCGAATCATGATGGCCAGGGCCCAAAAGTGGGGAGGGGTCCAGAGAAAAATAATAGCGAACAGGACCCAGGCTGCCCAACCGAGATCGCCCGTAACCGCCGCCCAACCCACCAAGGGAGGAATGGCCCCAGCGGCACCGCCAATCACAATGTTCTGAACACTGTGACGCTTCAGCCAGTGGGTGTAGATGAGGACATAAAACACGATGCCGGACAGGGCCAGACAGGCCGCCAGGAGATTGGCAAATACGGTCAGCAGGGTAAACGAGAGGATCGCCAACCCGATCGCAAACATCAGGGCATGCTGGGGCTGGACCCGACCCGACGGCAACGGCCGATGTCGGGTGCGTTCCATGATGTAATCAATGTCGCGATCGTACAGACAGTTGATGGTGTTGGCTGCACCGGAGGCGCAGGCCCCACTGACTAAGGTGACCAACAACAGAACTGGATTCACCTGGCCCTCTGCTGCCACCCACATGCCACCGGCTGTGGTAATCAACAACAGCAGAATGATGCGGGGTTTGGTGAGCTGATAGTAGCTTTGCAGCACCTGAAGGAAATTTTCATGGTGGCGCGGGATGGCAGTAACGCTTGTATCTTGCATTCGCTTAATTCCTGAAAGAGAAATGCTGAGAGAGTGAAATTAGTCATGGCATCACAGAGATGCGGCGTCCTAGAGTCTGTTTAGCTCACCCAACGGAACCAGACCATAAACGGGTCATCAGGCTGGCTGCTCTTTCGTTGGATGGTCGGGGTAATCATTAGCCGCGGTCCGGGCGATCGCGGGTTGGGATACAACCTGCGGAGCATCCCGAAAAGCCAGAATGGTGAAGGCAACCAGGCAGCCCAACAACAGCGCCCCGATCGCCTGATGGCAAACCGTCAACGGCTCAACCTGCAATCGCAGCTTGAACGTGGCAATACCCAGCAGAACCTGTAGCAGCACCAACCCACCGGCAGCCCACGCCAGCCGACGCAGGACGAGTTGCAAAGCCGGGGTTTGCCAAACCAGAACAACCAACAGTAGGGTGGCCAGGGTGGCTGGAAAAACCCCAATAATATGGCTGTTCATCATCTGACAGAGACTGGCAAGACTCAGACATTGGTGTAGGGCCCACTGGGAAGCAACCAGCGCTCCCAAAATACTTTGCAGATAGACTAAAACCACTGCAATCAACCCGACCCAGCGGAGGTTGCCAGCATTGCCACTACCCTGATAGGGGAGTAAAGCAACCCCCATTGCCAGCAGGGTGACAAAAAAGAGCAAGGCAGTTCCCAGATGGGCGGTGACGATATCGAACCGCAACAGCTCGGTCACCGTTAAGCCACCCAGAATGCCCTGAAAAATGACCAGGGCTAGGGCCAGCGTGGCCATCCAGGGCGCCCAGCGCGGCAAAGCTCGACGGGACCACCAGGCCAGCACCACCAGGGCGATCGCAAACAGGCCCATCGAGGAAGCCGTTAACCGATGAAACCACTCCAGGAACACCTGTAAGTTCATTTGTTTTTTAGGAATCAACACCCCATAACACAATGGCCAGTCAGGGCAGGCAAGGCCCGCATTCATCACCCGGGTCGCACTACCCAATGCCATCAGAAAGAGGGTTTCAGCCGCCATCGCCAGAGCCAGGTGGCCGATGCGCTTTTCAGCCGGAGATCGTTCAATGGCAATTCGTTGGTTGGAAACAAGGTCTGTCATGGCGGAAACCTGTCAGTCAAATCATGAATCTTCATCAATGCTGGAGTTGGGACTCACTAACAGTTCCAACGTCCTTGGCTGATGCGTCTGAAAACTTGAGATAACAGGTATTACTTTAGTCAGACCTATTCTGTCGGCCCTGATCCTTTAGGCTTTTCTTCCGATTACAACCGGGGGGATCGCAGCATTTGTTTACAAAAGTTTAATTCTCTGGTTAAACCCAAGATGAAAGTTCATCATTCCATCAAGGTTTGATTGTCGGCCTTTGGCAGCGCCACTGCATCAAAAATGAGTCCCGCAGAGTCACTCTACGAGACTGATGAGCATGAACAGACCGAGGCCGGTTAGGATCCATGTTGAAATCAGATACCGACGCAGTAGCCAGTCAGGGGTGGACTCCCACCTAGGCCGGAATGACAGCGGGGCCTTATTTATTAGCCAGTCCCTTAGCTGCGTAGCTTGAGACTCTGGATCGCAACCGCCAGGCTTTCTTCATACAGAACATCGTGGCCCCAGCGCTGCAACTGATGACTCAGCAGGAATTCGGCTTTCTGGTCCGACAGGGCAACCACCTGCTCAGTCCGGCAATTCTGGGCGCTGCCACCAGCCTCCATCCGCATACAACCGGACGTTTCAGAACACAGAATGGTGCAACAGTCCGCTTGGGGATTGGTCGAAGTCAGGCGTAGACCGACCAGATCGCCCGACACCTCTCCCCAGTCAGCCGTTGGAATAGCCGCCAACTCCGCTTCGATTTCCCGTTGATTGGGTCCTCTCAGGCGAATTTTCTTGAGGTCGTAGTCACCACCCACCTCTTCATAGGCAAACGGATCCCATTTCAGCCGACTAGCAATCCAGCCCAAAAACATCCAGGCCTGAGCCGCATTGCCTTTTTCATAGTCAATACTGATGCGGTCAATTTCAGACAGAGAGGCCCGCCGTTCTGGCGGATCGAAGGCCGCTGCCGTCAACTCCTGCCAGGGCAGGATGCGGTGCCAGTTGAGGTCAGCAATATAGGTGCCAGACTCCACCAGGTTGTTCATCTTCACCAACTCCGCTTCCGGGTCACTGAAGTAGGAAGAGTCAAAGACCACACAATGGCAGGATTCGGCCAACCGCCGGAACAGGGGTTGTTCCACATTCGGTGTGGCCTTCCACCAGACAAAGCGCGGCAGATCCGGAATCATCAGGGACAACACCACATCCGTCACCCGTTCCAGAGCGGATTTGGTGCCCCGCAGGGTGATATATTCGCAACAAATCAGGTTGCTGCTGCTTTTTTGTACCGGGCAGTAGGCTGATACCTGGGCGGTCACCCCGGTGTCTTCTCCCAGGGTGGGGCAAAGGGTTATCACCCGACAGGGGTTCTGCACCGCGATCGCCTCGCTGATGCTGAGTCCCCGGAAATCTGGATTGGCAAACCTGGTCCGCTCAGGGTGCTTAGCCAACTCCTGCCGCAACCTGAATAACGTGGTGGGATCAATGCTGCCAGTTGGCAACAGGTCATAGGCCGTTTGGGCAGCTTCAATTGCAGCCTTGGTCAACGGACCGTGAATGCCATCGATGGGACCGCTATAAAAGCCCAGCGCCGCCAACAATTGTTGATACTCATCCGGTTCGTAGACCACCATACTGAATGTCGTCGCACGGGTAGCAACCGGAGCGGATTGATCGCCATTCTGGCTAACCCAGATGTTATTGAGTTCCGCTTCAATCTCATCGAGGGAAATATCCTTGGGCCTCTGGAGGGTAACAAGTGGTGTAGTGGTCATAATTTCCAGTGGTGAAATAGGAGTTCTGAGTTTTGAATTCGCAAACCAAGGCTGTCAGGGAGTAGACACAGGCAGATGGAAGCAGACAAACCGGCAAAGCAGACAAATTGGTAAAGTTGATGCTGGTTGTAGCAAATGTCGCCAAAAAACTCAACCCACAGTCAACATCAGCGGGATCAACTTCCCCATCTACAATCGCCGCCAGTTGCGTTGATCTCGGTTCAGCAGGAGCTCTGATTCAACCGGTCCCCAGGTGCCAGCTTCATAGAGAGGAATCACCTCTGGGGGTGCTGGCGCATCCCAAACCCCCAGCACGGGCGTTAAAATGCGCCACGATGCTTCCACTTCATCACCTCGGGTAAAGAGGGTTTGATCTCCTAACATACAGTCAATCAACAGGCGGCTATAGGCATCGGTATTAGCCTGACCAAACGCTGTCTCATAACGAAAGTCCATTTCCACAGACCGGGTTCGCAGAGAATTGCCCGGCGTCTTGACCTCAAATCGGAGGGAAATGCCCTCATTGGGCTGGATGCGTAATGCCAATACGTTCGGGTTGGCCTGCTTCGAGGCCGACTGAAACATCAGATAGGGCACTTCACGAAACTGAATAGCAATCTCCGTCACTTTCTTGGGCATCCGCTTGCCAGTCCGCATGTAAAAGGGAACTCCCTTCCAGCGCCAATTATCAATCGACAGTTTGAGGGCTGCATAGGTGGCCGTTGTCGAATTCGGAGCAGCCCCCTCTTCCTCGCGATAACCGGGTACAGGTTTGCCCCGCATCCAGCCAGCGGTGTACTGCCCCCGCACAGCCGACGCACTGAGATCGCTGATATCGGCCAGATGGGTGGCCTGTAAAACCTTCACCTTTTCATTCCGAATGCTGTCCGCATCCAGGGAGTTGGGCGGTTCCATCGCCGTCAGACAGAACAGTTGCATCAGGTGATTCTGCACCATATCCCTCAAGGCGCCGGACGACTCATAGTAACCGGCCCGTCCTTCCAGACCAACCGTTTCCGCCACCGTAATCTGAACATGATCAACAAATTGGCGATTCCACATCGGTTCAAAAATCGCGTTGGCGAACCGAAACACCATCAAGTTCTGGACGGTTTCTTTGCCCAGATAATGGTCAATTCGATAAATTTGCTCTTCCCGACAAACCTGTTGCACCACCCGATTCAATAGTTGGGCGCTACCCAGATCGCGGCCAAACGGTTTTTCAATTACCAACCGTTGTTTGCGAGGATCCTCCAACATGCCAGCACCGCCCAGTTGCTGCACCGCTTCGGCAAAGAATTTGGGGGAAACCGACAGATAGAATACCCGGTTGCCACGGGTGCCCCGCAGGACATCCAGTTCTGCCAGCAGAGCCTTGAGTTTCTGATAGCTCTCTGGGTTGTCAATATCGCCAGGACAATAGAACAATCCTTTAGCAAAATCCTCCCAGAGCATGGCATTACCAATGCCACCGCCAAATTCTTCTACCCCTTCCCGCATGTGTTCGCGGAAAAAATCATCGCTCCACTCCCGCCGGGCTACGCCGACAATGGTGAGTTCGGGCGGCAAACGTCGCTCCAACCGCATTTGATACAAAGCCGGAACCAACTTACGCTGGGTCAGGTCGCCGGAGGCTCCAAAGATGACCAGAATTTGGGGCTCCGGAACCCGGTCCTGTTGCAAACCAACGCGCAGGGGATTTTCAATTAATGTGACCATGGGTGGTTATGGCTGTGTGATGTGAGAGGACTGGGGAATAACCCAACAGGTGGACAAGGGATAGGACGTGATGAACGGAGTCGTGATAGGGGTATCTGGATCGCTCTTCCATCTTCTAGCCTTTTCAGGCAGAGGCCGCTCCGGTTAATCTGAAAATCGGGATCAGCGATCGCTCAGAGGTTGAGGGTGGCTTCTTCCTCCGCCAGTTGCGATCGCTCCTGGATAAACGATTCGACCAGCGCCACATCCTCCTGACTGCCAATAATCAACGGGGTGCGGGCGTGCAACTGCTCGGGAACCACATCCAGAATATCCTGCCGTCCGGTACTGGCCCGCCCACCAGCCTGCTCCGCCAGAAAGGCCAGAGGCGCCGACTCATACAGCAGCCGCAATTTCCCCTCCGGTTTCTTCAGCGTACCGGGATAGAGAAACACCCCGCCTTGAAACAGGATGCGGTGAAAATCCCCTACCAGTGCGCCGCTGTAGCGAGCTGTGTAACCCTCGTGACGATGGACATAGCGGATGAAGTCGCGAATCGACTGATCACATTGCCAGAAATTACCCTCGTTGATGCTGTAGATGGGGCCGTGATCCGGCAACCGAATATTTTCACTGGACAAAATAAATTCACCCAGGCTGGGATCCAGAGTAAAGGCATGGACACCCCGACCGATGGAATAGACCAGCATCGTACTGGGGCCATAAAGAATGTAGCCAGCCGCAATTTGCCTGCGCCCGCTCTGCAGCAAATCCTGAGCGCTTCCATCTAGGTCAATGCCTTCCTGCTGACGAATGGCAAAAATAGACCCGACATTAATGTTGATATCTACATTGGAGGAGCCGTCAATCGGATCATAAAGCAGGGTGTAGCGGCCAATGGGACAGTTTTCCGGAATATAGTAGGGTCGCTCCATTTCCTCCGATGCTAGTCGGCAGACCAACCCGCTTTGCTTGAAGACGGAAATAAACACCTCATTGGCAAACACATCCATTTTTTTGACGGATTCGCCCTGCACGTTCATCTCGCCGGTAAACCCCAAGGCACCTGCCATTAAGCCAGAACGACTGAGGCGACGGGAAATCAGCTTTCCGGCCAGGGCGATCCGGTTCATCAAGGCACTAAGATCCTGAGCATCTGGGGAAAAGCTCTGAAGCTGCTGCAGGACATGGCGAGACAAGGTTGTACAGTCGCGATCTAGGGTCTGCGCATGGTCCAAGATTCGGCTGGAATCCACCATTTTCCTCTCCTCCCAACTAGGGATAATTGCTCAACACCTTAATGGCCGAGGTAGTGAGAATTCCTCATCCTATCTTAGGAAGCCATTTTAGGAATGGCAGGTCGCTTTAGAGTCATTACAGAAATGCACCGGAATTTAGAGCAAGCCATCAGACGCCCCCTTGCTTCTATCAGTGCGGCTTGGTTTCACAACTCCAGCCGGCCAACGACCCAGAAGGGGAGTTGGTACGGACAGGGAAGGTTACGCTAGACTTTGGGAGAGATCTCTGCACATTTCTGCCTGGGTGAACCACTCCATTGTTGATGAAGGAGGAGGTTTTGCAAGGGCAGCAGTCTGTCAGTGTGCTGTATGAAAAATCCGGGAGGAACGTGTTGGTAAAGCGACCCGTTAAGGATTCTCTGGTCCGTGGCCTGATGACAACGATTCTGGTGATTGCCCATAGCGCCGCCGTGGGACTTCCTGCGATCGCCAATGGGAGTCAAGACCTGACCTATGGGGAACTCCTACAGAAAGTTGATGCGGGTCAGGTCATGCGAGTCGAAATTGACCCGACGCAACGGTTGGCGCGAGTCAAATTAGAAGGCCAGAAAAAGACCGATCCTCCCCAAGAAGTGCCGCTATTTGACCAGAATTCGGAGCTAATTGCCAAACTGCGGGCCAATAAGGTGGACTTTGAGGTTCAGCCATCCGCCGACAATAGTGCCGTCATGGGTTTGATGGCTAACCTGCTCCTATTTTTCTTGCTGATTGGCGGCTTACTGTTGATTATCCGCCGATCCAGCAATGCACCGGGTGGTCCCGGTCAGGCCATGAACTTTGGTAAATCCCGGGCCCGCTTCCAGATGGAAGCCAAAACGGGTGTGATGTTCGATGACGTAGCTGGCATTGAGGAAGCCAAGGAAGAACTCCAGGAAGTCGTCTCCTTCCTGAAAAAACCGGAACGGTTCACCGCAGTTGGCGCCCGCATTCCCAAGGGGGTGCTGCTGGTGGGGCCGCCGGGAACTGGCAAAACGCTCCTGGCCAAAGCGATCGCCGGAGAAGCTGGAGTGCCATTTTTCAGCATTTCTGGTTCGGAATTTGTGGAAATGTTTGTTGGGGTCGGCGCCTCTCGAGTGCGGGACTTATTCAAGAAGGCCAAGGAAAACGCCCCCTGCATTGTCTTTATCGATGAAATAGATGCCGTTGGACGGCAACGGGGGGCTGGCATCGGCGGCGGCAACGACGAACGGGAGCAAACCTTGAATCAGTTGCTAACGGAAATGGACGGGTTTGAGGGCAATGCTGGGGTGATTATTATTGCCGCCACCAACCGACCCGATGTATTGGATTCCGCCTTGCTGCGTCCCGGTCGATTTGACCGCCAGGTGATTGTCGATTTGCCCAGCTACAAAGGCCGTCTGGGCATTTTGGAAGTGCATGCCCGCAATAAAAAGCTGGATCCAGAGGTGTCTCTGGAAGTGATTGCCCGGCGCACGCCTGGGTTTTCCGGCGCCGATCTGTCTAATTTACTGAACGAGGCCGCTATCCTAACGGCGCGGCGACGCAAAGAGGCGATTACGCCTCTGGAAATCGACGATGCCATTGACCGGGTAACCATCGGTTTAACCCTGACCCCTTTGCTGGACAGCAAGAAAAAGCGGTTGATTGCCTACCATGAAGTGGGCCATGCCTTGATGATGACCCTCTTGCCCAACTCCGACCCCTTAAATAAGGTCACCATCATTCCCCGTTCTGGTGGGGTGGGGGGCTTTGCCCAACAGGCATTCAATGAAGAGATGATTGACAGTGGGTTATACACCAAAGCCTGGCTGATGGATCGGATTACCATGGCGCTGGGCGGTCGGGCCGCAGAACAAGAGGTCTTTGGCGATGCGGAGGTGACGGCTGGGGCCAGTAGCGATATCAAAACGGTGGCTGAACTGGCTCGCGAAATGGTTACCCGTTACGGCATGTCCGATCTGGGTCTGGTTGCCCTGGAAAGCCCAGGCGGAGAAGTGTTTTTGGGTCGGAACTGGGTGCCCCGCTCTGAGTACTCGGAGGAAATTGCCACCCAGATTGACCGGCAAGTCCGGGCGATCGCCCTGCATTGTTACGGGGAAGCCCGCCGCTTGATCCGGGAAAACCGTCCCCTGGTAGACCGGCTGGTTGATCTGCTATTGGAACAGGAAACCATTGAGGGCGACCAGTTTCGGGAAATTGTTGCTGAACACACCGGGCAACCGGTGGCTGTCTCTACTCCGGTTTAAATCACCCATTGACCTGTTTAGGCGTAGGGTGTGGGACGTTGTTGGTTCCCCACCCTGTTTTTATTGGCTGGGATTGTGCACGGTTGGTATCGAACTGGGCGCAATCCCAGGTTCAGGGCCACAGTTGCTAGCCAAGCTTGGCTTGATGCTGCTTGATTGATTGAATGAGTCAGACATCGACAAAAAGAAAAAGTATGGGGTTACCGTGAAAAGCCCCCTTGGTAAACCCCATACATCTTGTGCTCTACACATTTACAGAGTACTGGCCTTCCCCCTTTGAGGGCTTCATCCGAGCAGGGGACTCGCCTGGGCGATAGTTATCTCATCTAATGGGTGATCCGGTTGGCAGCGATCGCTGGCCCTTGCCTTCATCGTCCGGCAATGCCTCAAGGCCAGTGTGCGGCGACTGCGGGTAGCAGAGCACTCAGGCCGCAATTTGAGCGCCTGGTCGTAGCTCATGATTGCCTCTTCGTAGTCACCCAGATGGCTGAGGGCAACTCCCCGACTACACCAGACCACCGATAGACGGGGGTTAATCCGGAGCGCCCGATCGTAGCTGGCGATGGCCGCATGGTTATGGCCCAAATGCCCCAACGCTAATCCCCGCCCGTACCATGCCTCATAGAGAGACGGCTGCAATTTCACAGCCTGGTCAAAACTGGCAATGGCCTCGGCATACAGTCCCAATTTTCGGAGCGCCGAACCCCGACTATACCAGGCTCGGGCGAAATCAGGCGTCAACTCCAACACCTTGTCATAGGTGGCAACGGCTTCATAGTATCGGCCAGATTTGTGCAGCGCCGTGCCCCAGTTGTACCAGGCTTGCTGCAGTGTCGGCTGGATATCCAATGCCTTGCGGTAGCTGCTGATAGCTTCGTCATAACGAGCCAGGGTACTGAGGCTATTGCCCCGGTTATACCAGGCATCGGCAAAGCTAGCATCGAGTTGTAATGCCTGGTCATAGCTGGCGATCGCCTCTTCATAGGAGCCCAACTGATGCAAGACATTGCCGCGGTTGTACCAGGGGGCGGGCCACTGGGGCTGGATCGCCACCACCCGATCAAGGTTAAACAGCGCTTCCTGGTAACGCTCCAACCCAATCAAAGCATTGGCTCGGTTATACCAGGCATGGGAATAATGGGGTCGCACCTCTAAGGCACGGTCATAACTGGCGATCGCCGCTTCATAGGAACCCATCCGAGCCAGGACAACCCCCCGGTTGTATAACGACTTGGCATAACCAGGCTCCAATTCCAGAGCCCGGTTATAGCTATCCAGCGCAGCCTGATACTCACCCTGACGCTCCAGCGCATTACCCCGATTGTGCCAGACCTGATGAAAATCTGGCTTTAACTGCAGAGCCTGGTCAAAACTGGCGATCGCCGGCCCATATTGGCCAACCTGGAACTGGGCCATTCCCTGCATATTAAACGCTACTGGATCAGTCTGATCGAATTGTAAACACTGACTAAAACTGGCGATCGCCGCTTCATAGCGACCTAATTCATACAACGCCAGCCCGTGGAGATACCAGGCTTGAGAAGAGTCCGGTTGGTGTCGGAGCACCTCTTCACAACTGAGCAAGACATTTTCATGCGCTCCAGCTCGACTTAAATCGGCTCCCTGCTGCAGCAATAGCTCCAATTCTTGATCAGGCAGCGACATAAAACTGGAAGAAAGGGTGGCATTGATTGATATCATCTTAACGCCGGATAGATTGCCTATCCGTACCCATAATTCATTCTCATGTGCAAGTTAGACCCAGCGATTAGATGCACCCAATGAAAGCAATGCTTCAACGGCTCTGAACCCAACGCTACTAGGAAGTAGCCTGAGATGACCCAACCGTGTTGCAGCCACCCTGATCCATCGGGTTCTATTTCAGCTAGTGTTCTGTCAAACCCTAATTTTAAGGTGAACCCATTGGCTCGTAGTCG
>CAZBTL010000084.1:0-15793 GCA_964494755.1 uncultured bacterium
CGCAGAACCGAGACCATGCGTTCTGGCGCTCAGCGCGCTGCAAAGTCGTTGTCATTGTTCTATGAGTGCTTGATGTGTACTGTCTGAAAATGAAGGCGGTTTCAACCGCTTGAATGTAGTTTATACTTCTTCATTGCGTTTTGTAAAGAGCCCTCTTAAGATAAGTTGCGGCATCAAGGGGACTTGACTCAACAAAAGTCCTGATAGGCGTTCTGAGTGGATCCAATCCATGAAGAAATATTGCATTCCGGGAATTATATTTCGGAATATAAACAGACTTCTCATTCAGGGTGCAGCTTCGGCTTCGGCCCAAAACACCTTATTAAAGGGCATTTCAGCTAGATTGACTAGTTGTAGTCAGTAATAGAAGCACCGAGAATAGGGAAGGTTCGCGATCGCTATTGATGGTGAAAGCTTTTTACTCCAACCTTTTGTAACAGAATGTTAAGCATCGATATGCCCTTCGGTTGGAAAAGCAGCTCTGTTGTTGACTTAAACCAGCTAGGGTGTAGATGAATAACCTTCTTATCTGGGCCATACCCTGCAATGAAAGTTGTCACCTACAGTCCCGCCTATACGCTGGTGCCAACCTACGAATGCTTCAATCGTTGCACCTACTGTAACTTCCGGGCCGATCCAGGCCGGAGTCCCTGGCTAAGCCTTAAGGATGCGGAACATCGGTTGCGATCGCTCCAGGGCCGGGGCATTATCGAAATTCTGATTTTGAGTGGGGAGGTTCATCCCCATAGTTCGCGGCGACCGGCGTGGTTTCAACGAATCTATGACCTGTGCGAATTGGCGCTTTCCCTGGGATTTCTGCCCCATACCAATGTCGGGCCGCTTAGTTTAGCCGAAATGGCCCAATTGAAGACAGTGAATGTCTCCATGGGATTGATGCTGGAACAGGTCACGCCCACCTTACTGAACACTGTCCACCGACATGCACCCAGTAAGCAGCCAGAGTTGCGCTTGCAGCAGTTGGCTTGGGCTGGGGAATTGCAAATTCCGTTTACAACTGGCCTGTTGTTGGGATTAGGAGAAACCGATCGCGATCGCTACCAAAGCTTAGAGGCGATCGCCCATCACCATCAGCGCTGGGGGCACATCCAGGAAGTCATCTTGCAGCCCTACAGTCCCGGTCAGAAGGAATCGCAGATTGGCCCCGCCTTTGCGGCAGACCAGCTGATCGACCTGATTCGGATCGCCCGTCAAATTCTACCCAACGACATCACCCTACAGGTGCCGCCTAATTTGGTGTTGCAAGAAAATCACCGGCTCGCCTGCCTGGCAGCCGGAGCCAGAGACTTGGGCGGCATTGGCCCCAAGGACGAAGTGAATCCAGATTATCCCCACCCTATTGATGTCACCCTGGCAGAGGCTTTACGGGCATCTGGATGGTTTCTGACACCTCGCCTGCCCGTCTATCCCCAGTATGATTCCTGGCTTCCTTCACGGTTACAGCGGCCTGTCTCAACTTGGCGCGCCCGCTTGGAGCAGTCAGAACGTTTTCGACGAGCCAAAGCTGATCAGGAATTGGCAGACTATCTCGTCACGGGAACTGGGGCTGGTTCAAAGATGGCAACGTGAGGCCGATTATCAAGCCATAGCAGTCATAATTGCCAGCAACCTTGTTCCGACAGTTGTCCTATTCCAACATGCCAACAGCCGTTCTATGCCAACAGCCGCCCTATGAGGCCGACGGGGAAAAACTGCTAGCTGACGAAGCAGTGGGTTTGCTGGCCAGCGGTAATATGAGCCGACTGAGATTGCGGCCATCATCCAGTTTGAAAAAGTTACATTCACCGCCAATCTGTTGCATGACCGTTTGACAAATCATCAAATGCAAACCCGGTGGATGGTCCAGCGGCGAAGGCGTCAGCAAGTCCAGCGATCGCCCATTTTCCAATTCACTGAGCAACTGCGGATCCATCTGGCCGTTGTCCGTAATCGACAACTCCAGCCAGCGGTTATCAATTTGGCGACACCAGATATCGATCCGCCCACCAGTATCGGAACGCAAACAGGCACACAACAAAAGCTCATACAGGACCAGTTCAATCTTGACCACATCTCCTGCGATCGTGAGGTTGCTTTCATCATGAACCTGTGACCAGAGATGGCGCTGTTTAATTAGTTCTTCGACCCGCTCCAGAGCCCGTTTCAGAAGCGTAATTAGCGAAATTGTTTGGGAGTGGAGTTGAAGTTGCCACTGCTCCTGTTGCAACACCTGGGCAATTGGGTTGAGCACATCTTCCAACTGACGCACCAGTTGTTGATAGCGGGTCAGGAACAGCGGATCTTTGGGATTATTCAGCTCACTAAATCGTTTCGGGAAGGGCAGCAAAGCGCTGTGTAGCGCCTCCAAGCGACTATGTTTATACCAATTTAACCGTTCTACATCTTCCAGATGGGCGGCCAGATCCGTCACCAGACTCAGATAACGGCGACACCAGGCTAGTTCACTGACTAAAGTGCCCAAGGCCCGCAAATGGGGCTGAGACCAGCGGCGATCAGGACCGTCAACAATCAGCAGTACGCCCGTTGGCTCGTGTTCCGGCGCTGTCCGTAAAGCCATCGCCAACACCTGACCGGCTCCTTTGGCGCTAAGCCACTGTCGAGTCTCCGCCGGTATTTCATTGATCTCCAGCGAGATTAGTTCATCACTTTCCAGAGCCCAATTAACCAACACGTCAGTTTCTAGCGGAACCACTGTCTCAATGTTGAGGGCAAATCGATCATTGGCAACTGGCGAGGTGACTATGCGGCCGCTGGAACTTCCCGACGACCAGGAAACCAGCACAGCCAGCGGCACCTGCAACAGTTGGGCAATGTGTTGCAGGGCAGATTGCTCTAACCGATCAAGCTGACGGGTTTGCTGCATGGATTGCAAACCCCACTGAAGGTTTTGGCTAATTTTCTCCTGCTGATCGGTTTGCTTTTTGAGCTGCCACTGGTGCAGAATTAAGCCCACCTGTTGGCTAATCACCCGCACCAAATCC
The DNA here is from genome assembly GCA_964494755.1 of uncultured bacterium. Classification (GTDB taxonomy): domain Bacteria; phylum Cyanobacteriota; class Cyanobacteriia; order Leptolyngbyales; family Leptolyngbyaceae; genus CAZBTL01. The sequence continues at coordinate 3,000 of CAZBTL010000084.1, forward strand.
CGTTCGGTGTAGCTCCAACTACGGGGATTTTCGTGACAGATCAGCACCACCCCTTCCAGGCTGCGTCCAATCGAGGTGCTGCACAGGAGGAGCGATCGCACACTGGAATCCAGCAGGCGATCGCGCCAGGGCAAAAACCGGAGTTCACTTTCCAGATTCTCAATGCTGAGCGCTTCGTTACTTTTCTCCAAAGCCATCCAGTCGGTGGCATTTAGCCCATCCAGTGCAGATGGCAGCGGTCGACGGCTACCGGGATAGTTTTGGAAACAAACATCAAAATTACCCACTTCTGGGTTGTGCAATAGGACAACCAGCCGTTCTGCCTTCAGCCGCTGACTGATGCGGACCGCTGTTTGCTCCAACGTCGCTTTCCAATCATCTTCGCTGTAAATAGAGTGGGCAATTTCTGCCGTCAGAGCCTGATCGAGTTTGGTTTGCTCGATCGTCTCTTCCATCATTTCCAATGGGGTCGTTAGGGCAACCAGTTGGGCTGCTCCCCGCAGAAAATTCTTTTCTTCTTCCTGCCAGATCCGAGGTTCCACCCCTTCAACGGCCAAAAAGCCCATCAGCTCATTCTTGACCAAAATTGGAGCAGCCAGCAGGGAGCGAGCCCGGATCAATTGCATCAGTCGACTGGTCGTATCCGCCTTCAGGGAACTCTGGGCTTCCCCAATGGAAACCAACTGATCGCTCAGTAGAGCCTGATAAAAACTATTCACTTCCTGGGCTGTAATGCCGGAAGCTGGCTGAAGAGCATCGTGGGGCACTGCACTCTTTTGCCGGTTGGTCACCCGTCGCCAGAAATAACGCTGCTCCCGCTCAAACCAATAGACGCTAGTGCGGCTGGTCTGGATAAAGCGATGGGTCTCTTCCACAATTGCTTCCAACCTGGCGCCCAGGCCGGTCAGCGTTCTTAACTGATTGAGCAAAGAGAAGAGGGGTTGGTCCGGATGCTTAATCTGCTGCCGCTGCCAGGCCTGTTCAATGTGGTGTAAGGCCGCCGCCATGGCTCCTAACACAATGGACAACCGAGCCTTTTCCTCGGAACGGGGCGCCGCCCCCCACAGGGTTGTGCCCAATAGGACCACCCCATAGCACACGTCCCGATGCCGGATGGGGAAAATGATCGTTCCTTGAATATTGAGCGACTGAGCGATGTCTCGCCACTCCCCAGCTCGTAACTCAGCCCGTAAATCTGCTACAGCCAGGGGGCGTTGTTGAATCACAACCTGTTCCAGCAGATCCCCTGGGTTGAGGACAAACCGTTGCCGCAGAAACCCCGCTTCCTTACCCGGAATAACGCCGCCCTTGCCAAACAACTGGTGTTCCAGTCGATCATAAAGCCCAACCCAGATCAGGCTATAGTCAGCCTCCGCCCGCAGGTAGTTGATCAGCGAACTGATCAGCACCTCCGAATCCTCTTCTTCTCGCAGGACCTGAAGAATTCGCCCTAGGGCAACTAGCTGTTTGACATAAGTGGTTGGCTCTTTATTTTGAACCATGGGCTACCGCAATAGAAACGGGTTAAGAAAAAAGCAGCGAGACCTGAAGAAGACAGCGTAGGATGAAGGCGTTCATTCCGTAGCAGACTGATATTACAGGGCTCAACCGTCCTACTGGCAGATTAACCAGATTTGGCAGGCTGATCAATTATTTTCTACGGGAACATTGCTATCCATCCTAGTTGGTTTCCTATGGTTCATGCATTAGATCTCTATCGGGCCGTTATTCGTCCAGTTCTATTTTCTGGGCTGAAAACGGATCCCGAATGGATGCATCATCAAACTTTGCGTCTGCTTGGCTGGCTAGATCAAACCTCCGATCAATTTCCCTCAAACCACATTCAGGCCCGACTCCATCAAGCCTTCAGCTTAAATGATTCCCGTCTGGAACAGACCCTTTGGGGGCTTTCTTTTGCTAATCCGCTGGGTTTGGCTGCTGGGTTCGACAAGGATGGAGTCGCATCGGGGCTCTGGTCCCATTTTGGCTTTGGTTTTGCCGAACTGGGAACAGTTACCTTCCATGCCCAGCCTGGCAACCCACAGCCCCGTTTGTTCAGACTCCTCCCAGATCAGGCTGCCCTTAATCGCATGGGATTTAACAACCAGGGAGCCGCAGTTTTGGCAGAACATCTGAAAACCAGATGGGGCTTGGCTACTGTCAACCACCTCAACCAATCCCGGTCCCCCTATCCCTGTCCCCTGGGAATCAACCTGGGCAAGTCCAAGATCACGCCCCTGGAATCAGCCGCAGAGGATTACCTGGCCAGTTTTCGTTTGTTGCAAACGTTGGGGGACTATTTCGTGGTCAATGTCAGCTCTCCCAATACCCCAGGGTTGCGATCGCTCCAGGCCGCTGAGCAACTGGCGCCGATTCTGGCCGCCCTACAACAGGAAAACCAGGGCTGTAAACCCTTACTGGTTAAAATTGCCCCCGATCTGGAATGGGACGACATCCGGGCCATCCTGGAACTGGCCAAAACCCACCACTTGGCAGGCATTATTGCCACTAATACCACCATCCGCCGGGACAATCTCAAAACCACCATTCTGGAGGCAACCGGCAAGCCCATCCAGGAAGAAGCTGGCGGAATTAGTGGCGCGCCTTTAAGGCAGCGTTCCACCGATGTCATCCGGTTCATCTGGAAAGAAACCCAGGGGAAGTTACCCATTATCGGTGTGGGTGGTATTTTTACCGCAGAAGATGCCTGGGAAAAAATTACCGCTGGGGCCAGTCTGCTCCAGGTCTATACAGGCTGGATCTACGAGGGCCCAGGCATGGTCCGTCGAGTGATGACCGGCCTACTTGAGAAACTGCAGGCCGCTGGATTGGAGCGGTTATCCCAAGCAGTAGGCAGTCAGGCAGAGATGTAAAGTCTATACCTGCTGACAGCCGGTCTTAGCCAAAAATACTGCCGAAGAAATCAATCGCGTCCTTTAGCGCCGAGATGAAGATGTCAATCTCCTCCCGCGTGTTGTAAAAGTGAAGGCTGGCTCGGGCAGTGGATTGGGCGCCCACAAACCGATGCAGGGGTTGGGTGCAGTGGTGTCCGGCTCGAATGGCAACACCGGCCTGATCCAGAATGGTGGATAGGTCATGGGGATGTACATCTCCAGCCGTAAATGAGGCCAACGCAGCGCGGCCGCTGCCATCTGCCTTTGGCCGGGGACCGTAGATCCGCACGGTTGGCACAGTTTCCAACTGTTGGAACAAGTAAGCCGTTAACTCCTGCTCATAGGCGTGGATCTTGTCCATGCCTATTTCGGTTAAATAATCGACTGCTGCACCCAGGGCAATTGTCTCTGCGATCGCCGGTGTCCCAGCTTCAAACTTGTGGGGCAGATCGGCATAGGTGGCATGGTCCAGAAACACATCGGCAATCATCTCGCCCCCCCCCAAAAAGGGTGGCATGGCCCGCAACAAGTCCAACTTGCCGTAGAGAAATCCCACACCAGTTGGCCCACACATTTTGTGGCCAGAAGCTACCAGCCAGTCGCAGTCGATTGCCTGCACATCAATGGGAAGATGGGGCGTACTCTGGCAGGCGTCGATCAGAACTTTAGCGCCATAGCGATGGGCTGCGGCACAAATTTCCTGAACCGGGTTAATACAACCCAGAGTGTTGGAGACATGCACCACAGACACTAACTTTGTCCGATCAGACAGGAGGGATTGGAAGTGGTCAAAATCGAACCCTTCCTCCGGACTCAACTGCACAAACTTGAGCACCACGCCTGCCCGCTGGGCCACGAACTGCCAGGGGATGAGATTGCTGTGATGCTCCATCACCGTCAGGATGATTTCATCCCCCGCTTGCAGTTGGCTCATTCCCCAGGCATAGGCCACCAGGTTAATGGCTTCGGTGGCGTTACGGGTGAACACAATCTCCTGGCGGGAGGCCGCATTGACAAAAGCTGCTACCTTGTCCCGTGCACCTTCGTAGGCATCTGTCGCCCGCGCACTAAGGGTATGCACACCCCGATGAACATTGGCATTGTCCCGTTCGTAATAATGCTGCAATGCCTCAATAACGGCGATCGGTTTTTGGGAGGTGGCGGCATTATCCAGATAAACCAGCGGTTTGTCATGAATCAACTGGTTCAGGATAGGGAAATGAGATCGGACTTGGGAGGCCAACGTGCGTTCTTGGGTAAGAGTCATCGCTGAAACGGGTGGGAGTGAAAGGATGGGGAAGGCAATGGACAAGCAACGGAGGATGAAAACTGGAGTCTGCTAGCATTGGTGCGATCGCACAAGGGCGGCCAACTGTTGACGCAGGGAATCCACTGGAATTTCCTGAATCACTTCGTAGGCAAACGCATAGACCAGCAACTTGCGGGCATTCGCTTCGTCAATTCCGCGGCTTTGCAGGTAAAAAACCTCATCATTTTCCAGTTGGCTGACCGTTGCCCCGTGGCTGCATTTCACATTGTCAGCCACAATTTCCAACTGAGGTTTGGTATCAATCCGGGCTTTGGGAGACAACAGCAAATTCTTGCTCAGTTGGCCCGCATCAGTCAATTGAGCCGCTTTCGGTACGAAAATCTTGCCATTGAAGACCGCATGGGCCCGATCGTCCACAATACACTTGTGAATCTGGCGACTAGCGCCGTAGGGCTTCGAGTAGGCGATCGTACTGTGGGTATCGCCGACCTGTGTACCCTCCAGCAGGGTCAAACCATTCAGCACAATTTCTGTCTGTTCCCCCACCTGAAACACCTCCAGGTTATGGCGGGCTAGACTGGCTCCGAACTGGATATCCTGGCAAGTATAGTGGGCATTTCGCTCAACCGACACCGCCGTCTTGCCAATGTGGAAGGCAGCCGTACTGTCCTGCTGCACTCGAGTATGGTTAACCTGGGCATTGCCCTCCAGCCAAACTTCCGTCACCGGATTGGTGAAGTAGACCCCATCCCCAAGACTGGTGTAGCTTTCGACCAGAGTAAAACGACTACTGGCTTCTGCCACAACTAAACAACGAGGCTGATTGAACGTTGGCGTTGCACTACCAACGGAAATAAACAGCAGTTGGATAGGCTGTTCTACCACCAACCCTCTGGGAATCCAGACCACTGCCCCATCAGTCAAGCTAGCGGTGTTCAGACTGGTGAAGACCTCATGACCACCTGGCTGTTTAGCCAGATAGTTGGTGATACGCATTTGCAGAGCAGGCTGCTGAAAGGCATCAGCTAAACTGCCAACAAAAACGTCAGATGACAAACCAGACACCGAAGACAGGTGGGGAGCATAGCTGCCGTTCACAAACACCAGCCGACTATCAGCGGCTTCTGGCAAGGGCAAGGATGCTATATCCGAAGCCGCCACCAAAGGTGCTTGACTGTTGATGTTGGCAAAACTCACCTGCAACAATGGCGACAAGTCAGTGAACCGCCACTCTTCCTCGCGGGTGGAGGGAATGGCCAACTCCTGAACTCGGGCCGCTGCAGCCTCTCGGATGGCTTGCAGGGAAGCAACGGCCCCATCTGGCAAACCCAATCCGGTCAGTCCAGACCGCAGGTCTAGCAAATTGGCCAGATAGGTTGCCCGGTCAGCCCTGGCTTGAACTCCAGCATCTCCAGCTTCTGGGAGTGTAGAAACTTGAATCGTCATCGCGCAGCCACCACTTCTTCTTCCAGCACCCAGTCATAACCACGCGCTTCCAACTCCAGCGCCAGTTCCTTACCGCCGCTGGTCAGAATGCGCCCATTTGCCATCACATGCACAAAGTCCGGCACCACATAGTCCAACAGCCGTTGATAGTGGGTAATCATCAGAATGGCGTTGTCTGGTGTAGTTAGATGATTGACCCCATTGGCCACAATCTTCAGTGCATCAATGTCCAAACCGGAATCAGTTTCATCCAGAATCGCCAGGTAAGGTTCCAGCAGCGCCATTTGCAAAATCTCGTTGCGCTTCTTCTCGCCACCGGAGAACCCTTCATTCACACTGCGACTTAGAAAAGCTGGATCCATCTTCACCACATCCAGCTTTTGCTGCACCAACTCATCAAAGTCAAAGGCATCCAGTTCCTCTAATCCCTGATACTTGCGTTTAGAGTTGTAAGCCACCCGCAGAAAATCCAGGTTGCTGACGCCAGGAATTTCGATCGGATACTGGAAGGCAAGAAAGACCCCCACCTTGGCCCGGTCCTCCGGTTCCATGTCCAGAAGATTCTGTCCTCTGAAGCGAACCTCTCCGCCAGTCACCGTATAGTCGGGATGTCCAGCCAGCACTTTGGAAAAGGTACTTTTGCCAGAACCATTCGGCCCCATAATGGCGTGAATTTCACCAGCTTTGATTTCCAGATTCATTCCCTTCAGGATCTGCACCCCTTCCACTTCGGCGGTTAGATCCTTTACCGAAAGAATCACTTCACTGTTTTTACTGATCATGCGCCCGTCCTGTTGTCCGATACCTGGTCAAACGATCTATCCAAACTGGGCAATGCCCACCTAACTGCGCTGCCAATCAATTCTTGATGCCAGCCTAAATATTGAGCTCGGTGGCACTAGCCCACACTGCCTTCCAGCTTTAGACTGAGTAGGCGATCGGCCTCCACGGCGAACTCCATGGGCAACTGATTAAATACATCCTTACAAAAACCGCTAATCATCATGGAAATAGCATCTTCGAGAGAAATGCCCCGCTGCTGGAAATAGAACAACTGGTCTTCGCCAATTTTGGAGGTAGACGCTTCGTGCTCGACCTTACCCGTGTTGTTTTGCACCTGAATGTAGGGAAACGTGTTGGCCTGGGCATTGTCGCCAATCAGCATGGAATCGCATTGGGAATAGTTGCGGGCTCCGCTTGCTTTGGGCCCAATTTTGACCAAGCCGCGATAGCTATTCTTGGAATGACCGGCCGAGATTCCTTTGGAAACAATCGTGCTACGGGTGTTTTTGCCAATATGCACCATCTTGGTGCCGGTATCTGCTTGCTGGTAATGGTTGGTAAGGGCGACGGAATAAAATTCACCCACTGAGTTATCGCCCACCAATACACAACTGGGATACTTCCAGGTAATGGCCGAACCCGTTTCTACTTGTGTCCAGGAAATTTTAGAATTAACGCCCTGGCACAACCCCCGCTTGGTCACAAAGTTATAGATTCCACCCTTACCATTGGCATCTCCGGCATACCAGTTCTGCACCGTTGAGTACTTGATTTCGGCATTGTCCAGCGCAACCAGTTCTACAACAGCAGCGTGTAATTGGTTGGAGTCATACATGGGAGCTGTACAACCTTCTAAGTAGCTGACATGGCTACTTTCATCGGCAATAATCAAGGTCCGCTCAAATTGTCCAGAATCCGCGGTATTAATGCGGAAGTAGGTGGACAGTTCCATCGGACAGCGAACCCCCTTGGGAATGTAAACAAAGGAGCCATCACTAAATACGGCAGAATTTAAGGCTGCAAAATAGTTGTCAGCGACAGGTACTACACTGCCCAGATACTTCTGTACTAAATCGGGATAATCCTTAATAGCTTCCGACATAGAGCAGAAGATCACACCTTTCTCAGCCAATTTTTCCTTAAATGTTGTGGCTACAGAAACACTGTCAAAGATCGCGTCAACTGCCACATTGGTCAGCCGCTTTTGTTCCGACAGAGGAATTCCTAATTTCTCAAAGGTTTCCAGCAGTTCCGGATCGACCTCATCCAGGCTTTTCTTCTTCTCTTTAGCCTTAGGAGCGGAGTAGTAAATGATGTCTTGATAGTCGATCGGAGGATAGCTAGCATTTTGCCAGGTCGGTTCCGTCATCTTGAGCCATTGACGATAGGCCCGCAGACGAAATTCCAGCATGAAGGCTGGTTCTTCTTTCTTTGCTGAAATTAAGCAAATGATGTCCTCATTGAGACCTTTGGGAATTGTTTCGGACTCGATGTGGGTGACAAATCCGTACTTGTAGGGTTGGTTGACGAGGTTCTGCACAGTTGCGCTCATCGGTGTGTTCCGTGTTCTCTGAAAGGATGGCGAGGCGGGAAAAATCAACAGGATGCAGTTGGTGGTTGAGCTGAAGTACTAACGGGCTCTCCTGGATATGAGGTGATAAGCAAGGCTCACTAAACCATAAATCATGGATTTCAGCCTTCAACGGTCGATCAGCTTGTATCTTGAGATACTATTTCTACCCAAAAACCAAGAGAGCCTACTACCGCTAGCAACCATTTCTACTTCCATCTCATCGCGTATCACTCATGGCATACATGACTCAGACGCTACCAGTTGTGGCCCGAATTTGCTCCAGGCTAATTGCCTGAGTTTCCCCAGCAAAATCATTGTCTGGCATCAAAAACAGCATGCAATGGCACTCCTTGCGCTCCCGCATGGGCACACAGGGACAGTTCCAGTAAGCGGCAGCAACTTCAGCTTCCTTGTCTTCGTAATGACGACAGGGGCAAAGGGGGGCTCCCAATTCGTCTTTATGCTTAGCCAGACCCTCAATCACGACAGCCGTGACGCCTGGGTCTACACAGAAAAAGGTGCCAGTGTTTTTAGCGTACTTTTCTGCGAAGTGCCTCATGGCTTCGAGGCTTTTATCGGAAGAGTGTTTGGCTTGAGTCTCTCTGTTCATGAGGCAGCGCGACAAGATAACGGTTTAACTTCTATAATTTAAACAACTTTTGTGTTGTTTAACTCCATTGTAGGGTACTTTAACAACAAGCTTGTTGTCAAAGTTCACAGGATGTTGTGAACTTTAATGTATCGCCGGTTAGCTTGCACCCTGGAAAGAGCATGACCACTACTCAGCAGCAATCCACCAAGCAGGACATATTGAATTATCTCCTGAAGCAGGGACAGTCAACCGCTCAGGAGTTGGCCGATCGCCTGCAGGTGAGTTCCCAGGCAATTCGTCGCCACCTCAAAGACCTGGAGGCAGAGGGCTTGATTCTGCACCAGACCGTACAGAATCGGCTGGGGCGGCCCAATCATGTCTTTGCTTTAAGTCGAGAGGGGCGGGCCCAATTTCCGGAGCGGTACGATGAATTTGCTGTTTCCCTGCTGGATACGATCGCGGAAACGGTCGGTCAGGATCAGATGGGTTCCATCCTGCGCAAGCAATGGGAACGCAAAGCCGCCGAATATTGTGAGCAGATCGGCAGTGGATCTCTGAAAGAGAGATTGGGCAAATTGGTGGAAATTCGGCGAGCGGAAGGCTACATGACCGAGTTTCATCCGGTGCAGGTGCCCGATCACCACCCCTCAGAACGCTTTATTTTGACCGAATACAACTGCGCCATTTCCCATATCGCTGAGACTTTTCCGTCGATCTGTGGTCATGAGCTAGAGATGTTTGCCGCCGCCCTGCCTGATTGTTGGGTGGAACGCACCCACTGGATTGTGAATGGGGAACACCGCTGCGGCTATCTGGTTCAACCCAAGTAAAGAGGCAACGCTAGGATAGCCCCAGGTACAACAGGAGGCACGATCACACGGCTGGCGAGTCACCGTTGGCCGTTAGTAAGAAGAGATCGCGATTTACCCGCAGGCTGGATGCTGACTCACTCAAGCACGCAGCTTTGGGATCCGTGTTGTAATCAGATCCCAATCACAGTCACCAGTCGGCCGCGGATTCTCGCCTAGGCAGCAATGACAGCAGGGCTTTATTGGTGGTTCGCAAGTTCTCTATCGCCACAGTTTGTTTTCCAGATCACGGACCTGACGCTCCAGGCGATCGATGCGACCGCGTAACTCATCCACTTCTGCCTGCCGGGCCACGCCAATATCCTGCATCATGTTGCGAAACTGACGCTGCATCTGCACTTCAAAATTGCCCTGTTCTGAAGTCACCTTCTGCAGCAAATCATCCACCATGTCTTTCGCCTGTTCGGGATTCAATTTACCGTCTCGAACCAGGTCATCCCCAACTTCCCGCAACTTATCGGCAACTAGTGAGGTGGTGCCAACACCGATTAAGAGAAGTTGTGTCAGCCAATTATTATTGTCCATGCTGCATTTCCTAAGAACGGGACCTATGTGATACTGGGCGATGGAGAACGGTTATGCCAGGGACAGTGCTAAAGGAAGCTAAGTCCTGCGCATCCGATTCATTTTTATTCTGGCAAATTTGTTTGCAATTGCCTTGCCCGGTATGGTTATTGAATGGTTGAAATTCAAGGTTGCTCCAGCTCTGCGAGAGAAATTTATCCAGGCCGATGAGGCTGTGTGGACCGAATCGCTGTCCCAATATCCCGGATTTCTGGGGAAACAGGTCTGGATTAGCCCAAAAGCAGAGGATGAAATCGTTTTAGTCATCCATTGGGCCAGCTATGACCACTGGGCTGATATTGAGTCTCATGTATTAGAAGAACTGGATCGTCGCTTTACCCAGGAATTGGGCGCAGAGAACTTCGACTTGATTGAAGCAGGAGACTATCAGGTGCGGAAATTCCACCGAACCGGCACCTGAGACGGTACTCCAACATTCATTCGCAACTAGAAACGGAGCGACAATCCACCAACCTGACAAACAGCTATCTGGCAGACCATCGCTCAGATCAATAGGCAAACTAAAAAGCACCTTTCCCAAAGCCAAGGCTGATCAGAGGAAAAGCCGATGCTGATCTTGCAATTGGAATGAGTAGATGGAATCCGGCAATTTTTGAGGAAAAAGGGTCTTGATTCAGTTGAGGCAGGTTAAGCCGAGATTAGCCTTGTTTACCAGCAATCTCATTTCAAAACCTGCCCTGACGGATATTTTGCTGCCCGGAAGTTTGCTCAGGAAAAGTTTCTGCCGCCGCCATTGCCGCCGCGACCACCGCCTTCACGGGGCTTAGCCTTATTGACCCGCAGTTCGCGGCCAAGCCACTCTGCTCCATCCAGTTCTGCGATCGCAGTATCCTCCTGAGCTTCGTCCTTCATCTCAACAAATGCAAAACCGCGCTTTTTGCCGGTTTCGCGATCGGTCGGGAGACTGACTCGGGCAACCTCTCCGTACTCTGCAAAAACTTCCTTAATATCCTCTTCAGTAGCCTGAAAGGACAGATTTCCAACGTAAATAGTCACAATTCTCTCCGAACCAAACTTTTGGGAGCAACTTAGATGGACAGACAGGCCGCACAACAATGCACAGCCCGCTAGATCCAATCTGAAAACCTTGTTTGCCGATTATTATAGCGGAACTTCTCAGCAAAGCCAGCATACTCCACGACATTTGTCTACTGTTGAATAAGTGAATTCAATGGATCCCATCCGATGCAGCATTGCTGAAACATCTGAGCTAGGCCTGCTCCAGTCATGCTAGATCACTCTTTAGGAAAAGGGTTAGTCCCTATCAAGAAATCCTCAAAATTGATTCAGCTATTCTGCTGCAGCCGCCCCAAAGCTGGCCAGGGGTTCTGGGATCGATAGTTGGGCGATCTCATCAACAGTTTATGATAGGGGGAATAATTGCAGGTCTTATCGAAAAAACCTTGAGGGCAAACGCTGAATGGATACCAAAGCTTTCAAGCGATCGCTAAACAATTCTGAGAATTACTTCCGTAAAGGCTTTGGCCATGAATCCGAAGTGGCTGGACTCATGCAAGCTGAGTATCAGAGTGGCTTGATTCAGCGCATTCGAGACAATCACTTCACACTGCAGCAGGGAGAGGTCACGATTCGGCTGGCAGAAGCCTTTGGGTTTTGCTGGGGGGTGGAACGGGCCGTGGCCATGGCCTATGAGACCCGGACCCATTTCCCAACCGAGCGTATCTGGATCACTAACGAAATCATTCACAACCCATCCGTCAACGACCGCCTGCGGGAAATGAATGTCTCCTTTATCCCCGTCTCGAACGGTCAGAAAGACTTCTCTGGTGTTCACAAAGGGGATGTGGTCATCCTGCCAGCCTTTGGAGCTAGCGTTCAGGAAATGCAATTGCTGAATGATCGGGGTTGCACAATCGTGGATACAACCTGTCCCTGGGTGGCAAAAGTCTGGAACTCAGTTGAAAAACACAAAAAAGGCAATTGCACCTCGATTATTCATGGTAAGTACAACCACGAAGAAACAATCGCCACCAGTTCCTTTGCCGGTCGCTATTTGATTGTTCTAAACCTGGAAGAGGCTGAATATGTCGCCAACTATATCTTGCACGGCGGCGATCGGACGGAGTTCCTACAAAAGTTCCAGCGCGCCTATTCCGAAGGATTTGACCCCGATCAGGATCTGGAGCGGATTGGCATCGCCAACCAGACCACCATGCTGAAAGGGGAAACTGAACAAATTGGCAAACTCCTGGAACGGACCATGATGCGGAAATATGGCCCCGATCAATTAAACCAGCACTTCCTCAGTTTCAACACCATCTGTGACGCCACCCAGGAACGGCAAGATGCCATGCTCCAATTGGTAGAAGAGAAATTGGATCTGATGATTGTAATCGGCGGCTACAACTCTTCCAACACAACCCACTTGCAGGAAATCGCTATCGAGCGGGAAATTCCCTCCTACCACATTGACAGCGCCGAGCGAATTGGGCCTGGTAACCGCATTCAGCACAAGCCCCTACATCGGGATCTGGAATTTGTCGACAATTGGTTACCCGATGGCCCAATCACCATCGGTGTCACATCGGGCGCTTCCACCCCTGACAAAGTGGTTGAAGATGTGCTGGAAAAAATCTTTGCCCTGAAGGCGGTTGCGTCAGTTGGCTAAAGTTGGCCGTTGGCTGTTGCACAAACCAGCCGCCAAGCGGCAGCAATTCTAGTGTTCTGTCAAACCCTAATTTTAAGATGAACCCATTGGCTCGTAGTGGGCGCTTTAGCGCTGAAGCGCTGACTACAAACCCTAATTTCTAGAGTTGACGCT
>CAZBTL010000085.1:0-15785 GCA_964494755.1 uncultured bacterium
CTCCAGGCGATCCAATCCCTTTTTAATAATGTCCATGCTGGTGGCGTAGGACAGGCGGATGCAGGTGTCAGTACCGAAAGCGATACCCGGAATCACGGCTACCTGAAATTCCTCCAGCAAAGCTGCTGAAAAGTCCAGAGATTTCATGCCGGTTTTTTCGATACTGGGGAACACGTAAAAGGCTCCGTCTGGTTTGGGACAACTCAGACCCGGAATGGCATTAATCGCATCCAGCATGTACTGTCGCCGTTCGGCAAAGGCCAGCCGCATATCTTCCACACAGTCCTGGGGACCCTCCAGCGCCGCGATCGCCCCATACTGGGCAAAGGTGCAGACATTGGAAGTGCTGTGTCCCTGGATGGCAATGGCTGCCTTAATTACGGGTTTGGGGGCGGCCAGATAGCCAATCCGCCAGCCAGTCATGGAATAGGCCTTGGCGAAGCCACTACTAACCACTGTCCGGTCAAACACCTCAGGGCTAACGGCTCCAATGCTTAAATGTTCGGCTCCGTCATAGAGCAGTTTTTCGTAAATTTCATCGGACACAACCGTCAGGTTTTGCTCCACCACCACTGCCGCCAAGGCCCGGATCTCCTCCGGCGTGTAGACCATACCAGTGGGATTGGAGGGGGAATTGAGCACAAACAGCTTGGTGCGGGGCGTAACGGCCTGACGCAACTGCTCCGGCGAAATTTTGTAACCGCTTTGCAGATCCGTTTCCACAATCACGGGGACTCCTTCCGCCAGCTTCACCATCTCAGGATAGCTGACCCAGTAAGGCGCCGGAATGATGACCTCGTCCCCCGGATCAATCAACGCCAGCATCAGGTTGAACAGCGAATGCTTACCGCCATTGGTGACAATAATCTCTTCGGGGCCGTAACAAAGGCCATTGTCCTGTTGCAGTTTGGTAGCGATCGCCTGCCGCAGTTTGGGTTCCCCTGCCGCTGGACCGTAGCGGGTTTTGCCCTGATCCAACGCTTGCTTGGCGGCAGTCCGGATATGTTCCGGCGTATCGAAATCTGGTTCTCCGGCGCTAAAGCTACAGATATCAACACCCTCGGCCTTCATTGCCTTCGCCTTTGCATCGATCGCCAAGGTGAGGGAGGGCGTTACCTGTCCAACCCGTGCTGACAGTTTCATGCTGATTTGAAAAATGGTGGCTGTTTTAATCTAGTTAGGATAGCGTACCTGAGACCAACTGCTGAAAAAGCCCGATTCATTTTAGAAATGGCCTGACTGCGGCCGGTTTTTCCGGTCTAAGCCTGATCGAGCACAGCCAAAACGGCTTTGGGGGTCAAATGATCTTTGAACCAGACCAGTTGGGCCGGGGTATCGGTCAGTTTGATCCCAGCTTTTTCCAGGTTCAATCGCTCTGAGATCGCCAGAATTAAGTCGGTGCGGCCAGCCTGTCGGACCTGGGAAAACTTCTTTTTCAGATACTCGGGCCGCCAGTAGCCGACGATCTCCAACAGGCGCGATCGGCCATCGGGATGGACCAGGCGGAAGTCGGGGATCATGACACTACCGGGGATGGGGATCAGATCTACTTCCCGTTCCAAGCGCCAGTCGGTATTAGCTTTAGCCCAGCGCTCCACGAACCCCTGCTCCAGCATACTGTCGTAGATCTTGCCGGGGGGATAGTGGGTCACCAGGCCACAGTCCGAATTCAGTGTAAATCGTCCGGTTCTGGTCTGGCCAGAATAGGCGTCCTTCAGTTGCAGGGTAGCCGTCAAGCTCCAACGGGTCACATGCAGCAGGGCCGGGATCAACATGGCCAGCTTCAAACCATAGTTGGTGTTGGGTTTGAACAGGCTGGTAGGGCCGTCAATGGTTAAAGTAAAGCCGTGGTCCGCATCGCCTTCGATGTAGGCCATCAGGCTGAACAGTTTGACATAACGGAACAGCAGCTTATATTCGCCGGGATCGTTGCGATGGGCATTGAGGGTCAGGTGACTGGCCCGATAGAACACTCCTTGCACCTGAGCCAGATTATATCGGTGCAGCAAAGCCTCCGGTGTGGGCGGATCAAACCGGGTCAGGATCTGGTTATCCGATAAATCAGCATAGAGGCCCTGCCGGATTTGCTCAGACAAAACCTCCCGGCCCAATTCCTGGGTCAACTGGTCGGCCAAGCGTTGCAGGGTGGCCTGGGCTTGCTGCAGCCCAACCGGACTCTGAGCCGACAGAGCAAACACCCGTTTCCGCAGGCTGGGCGGATCGAGCGGACTGATGGTTTCAAAGCTGCTAAACGTTTCGCTGGCCAGCAAATGGGCCAGACCGCGTTGAATGCGGTAGTCGGTGCCTTCTCCTTCTAACTCCTGGAGTTGACGGTTTAAGGCCGCTCGGGTATCTCCTTTGGCGGTCTGAAACTGGTCAATCAGGGCTGTCGCGATCGCCAAATTGGTTTCGACGATTGGCAACCGCTTCGGCACTAACGATTCACCGTTAGTGCGATGAAGCAGCAAGTCCGAAGGCAACATTACTGGACCAGTTGGTTTGCCCGCCGGGCCAGTTCCACATCTTTGGCCGTAATACCACCGGAGTCATGGGTGGTTAGATCAATGACCACCCGGTTGTACACGTTAAACCACTCCGGATGGTGGCCCATGGACTCAGCCACTAAAGCCAGACTGGACATAAAACCAAATGCTTCGACAAAGGAATTAAATCGATATTCCCGGTGCAACTTACCTGACTGGATTGTCCAACCAGTTAGATCACCCAGGACAGCATTCAATTCATCCGTAGAAAGAACGGGGGCGCTCATAGCAGTTTCTTGCAGTGACGGATCGGTTGCAGCATAGACAAAGGAAGAACCAGGAACAACCACCCAGAGGATGGCCGCCAAAACCATTCCCAATGCCAGCATAGCAGCAAGAACGAAAGGGCTATGAGTTCTCTTTCTTAGAAGCGTTTTCAATTGCTTCCTCCACGGAAGCCTGCAAGGACAGAAACTGTTCTAAGCGAACCAGCTTCACGGTTTGGGTAACACGCGGATTTGTCACAATCTGAAAGGTTCCCCCCGCAGACTGGGCTTTCTTGGCCAGTTGAACCAGTGCTCCCAAACCAGAACTATCGACAAAATCAATTTTGGATAGATCCAAAATCATGTGCTTTGGACCTTCTTCGACGCACTTAACCATCACCTTCCGAAATGTCGGCTCGGAGAAGGCGTCCAAAAGACCAGTGAGGCGAAACAGTTGATAATTTTCCCTGACTTCACGGGTGCCTCTCAAACTAACTGTCAGGGTAAGCTGCTCAGGAATAGGCCCCTCCTCAAAAATTCAACAAGTTCCTGAATTTCGAGGCTTCAGTATACACCCTACTCAAAGGATTTGCTACAGAAACCTGATAAAGCGCTCCAATATCTTAACGATCAGAGATACTCAGGGTATCCCCCAGTAGCATGATTCTATAAGCGACAGGAATTATCCCCTACACAGTAAATATGCTTAGTCGGAGTCGGTTAGTGCTGATTTGATGGGTTGGTATATTCTCTCCGTCCAGTGAGCCTTCTGCTGGCAGAAGAAAATTCTTAAGAAGTACAGTCCTTGCCAGTCAACAGGCAATCGTTCATCAGCCAGAGGTTGGAGCGTATCCGCCAAATGGAGGAAGCAAAACCTTGCAATTTTTGATAAAACAACAGAAGTTTTCCGTGAAAGGATAGGGCAATCTACCCAATTCTCGGTGATAAGATCTCGATGAACGCGTTCGAGGGCATGCCGTGATCCGCTCTGCAACTCTGACTCCTCAACCCCAAATGCTTTCCTTTACAGAGAGCAATAATCGTCTGACCCTACTCTCAGGTTCAGCCAACGTACCACTGGCCCAAGAAGTTGCCCGCTATTTGGGGATAGATTTGGGCCCCATGGTGCGGAAACGGTTCGCGGATGGAGAACTTTATGTTCAAATTCAGGAGTCGATCCGAGGGTGTGATGTCTATCTGATTCAGCCCACCTGCAATCCCGTTAATGACCACTTAATGGAGTTGCTGATTTTGATTGATGCCTGTCGTCGGGCTTCGGCCAGACAGATTACGGCAGTCATTCCCTATTACGGGTATGCCCGGGCCGATCGCAAGACAGCCGGTCGGGAGTCCATTACGGCCAAATTGGTGGCTAATTTGTTAACCGAGGCAGGAGCCAGCCGGATTCTGGCGATGGACCTGCATTCGGCCCAAATCCAGGGCTACTTTGATATCCCAATGGACCATGTGTATGGCGCCCCCATCCTGATTGATTACTTGGCCAGTAAACAACTGCCAGACATAGTGGTGGTTTCACCGGATGTTGGGGGTGTAGCGCGGGCCAGAGCCTTTGCGAAGAAGCTGGATGATGCGCCGCTCGCCATTATTGATAAGCGGCGGCAGGCCCATAATGTGGCGGAGGTGTTGAATGTGATTGGGGATGTCAGGGGTAAGACGGCTGTCCTGGTCGATGACATGATCGATACAGGCGGCACGATTACCGAAGGAGCCCGCTTGCTAAAACAGGAGGGGGCCCGTCAGGTCTATGCCTGTATTACCCATCCGGTATTTTCGCCGCCAGCGGTTGAGCGCCTCTCTAGTGGCATTTTTGAAGAGGTGGTTGTCACTAACTCAATTCCAATTCCAGAAGAGAAGCGCTTTCCCCAGTTGAAGATCCTGTCCGTGGCCAACCTGTTGGGTGAAACCATCTGGCGAATTCACGAGGAAAGTTCGGTCAGCAGCATGTTCCGTTAGCCGCCTATTCTGCATCCAGAGCCTGATCCAACACAACCCGCGCTGCTTCTGCCTGGGCTCTTGCCTCCCGGTAGCGGAGGTTGGCCTGGGCGTAGGTTTTCAAGACTTTAAACCCTTCTTTCAAACTGGCAATTTCTTCCTCACTGACGGGTTCGTCTGTGAACAAGATGTCAATCCGGGCTCGGACTTTGAGGGCTTCCGTCCGCGATTCCTGCAGCTTCAACTTAAGGGCAGCTAGATTGCTCAAGATCTGAATCGCTTGAGTAATGGCATCTTCATCAGCACTGATCAGGTTGGGATGTTCTTTCACTTCAATAAATTGTTGAGGCCCAAAGCCTTCAGAGAGATCCGTAGGCAGTTTACCGGTGTCCATTAATTCAATCAACTGGTCCATGGCTTTTTCACGGGCCTTGGGTGAATCTCTGCCCGGAACCGTGAGAATGATTTCTGGACTCTGAGCAAGGGTGTACTGAACCATAGGAAGTAAGAGGTAAGTAGAGACAATTAAACATCACAGGGGGAGGACTGAACACTGATCAGGTTCCAGTGTTAACCCTGCACTGGAAACATTGGTTGAAATTAATAGTACACTTATACTATTACGATAGCTATTTTCGGGTAGAGGTATCAATTCTTTATGAAAATTGCCGTCTTAAGGTATGACCTAACTTGAGTGTTGTGATGTCATGAGAGAAAAATCAGTATTGGGAACTCCACATTAGACCAATATCTCCTTTTGTTGCTTGGCAAATGAACGGCTAAAGACCTCTGCCACCGAAGTGTCCTGCTCCAAGAGGTCATGGGCAAACAGAATCAACTGTTCAATCAGTGCTTGACCTTGCTGACGGTAGACTTCCCCCATGGTTTTGCTGGAGGTGGTGAGGGTTTTACCTTTGCCTTCCGCCCAACCGGCGGGCAGGAGTATATTTTTTGCTCCCGTGAAAGTACAACACTCAAGTATCAGCTTTCGGCTATCAGCTATCAGCTTTCGGGCAACTCCGGTCAACATGGGTTTGAGGTTGAGGTGGATTATGCAAGGATTCGCGGCTGACTGCTGATAGCTGACCGCTGATGCCTAGTTTCGGAAACGGTAACCAATGCTCCCTATCTAAAATGCGATGGCAGAGTAGAAACAGGTCTAAAGCATGTATCCGTGAGGAGACTGACAAGATGAATCAAGGAAGGAATGAGGCTCGGCCCAATCGTCTGAGTCATCTGAAAGTAATGGCGGCGAGTTTGGGTTTGATGGGGTTGGCAATGATGAGTCCAGCGGCGATGGCCCAGGAAAAAATACAACGAACGGTGACGGTGACGGGTCGGGGCAGTGAATTGGTGGCAACCACCCTGAGTCAGGTGCGACTGGGGGTAGAGGCTCAGGGCAAGACGGCCAATGCGGTGCAGCAGGAAGTGGCTCGCCGATCCAATTCGGTGGTGACCTATCTCAAATCTCGTAATGTTCAGAAATTGGAGACAACGGGAATTAATCTGAGTCCCACCTATCGTTATGACAATGGGGTGCAAACCCTGACGGGCTATACGGCCGGCAATATGGTGAGTTTCCGGGTGCCTACCAAGGATGCGGGGGAAATTCTGGATGAGGCGGTCAAAGCGGGCGCCAGCCGGATTGATGGCATTAGCTTTATTGCTAGCGATGAAGCGATCGCGGCGGCTCGCAAAGTTGCTTTGCAGGAAGCGACTCAGGATGGTTTGTCCCAGGCGGATGCAGTCTTGCAGACGCTCAACCTGACCCGTAAGGAGGTAGTCAATATTCAGATTAACAATGCCTTTGTTCCCGCCCCCCGACCCTATCTGGCGGAAGCGATGGTGGCCAAGGCTGCGGCTGCTCCCCCAAGCCCGGTCATGGGTGGAGACCAGGAAGTAGAAGCCACAGTTACCTTGCAGATTAGTTATTAACTGGTCAGAGTTGCGGCGATCGCCAACCAATCCTGCCTGCACTGGATGTATAGCGATCCGATCAGGATTGTGAAAGGTTTCCGCAGGAAATCCTTCTCACAAAGCCCTTTCACCATCCAGGCATTCACAAATCAAATAGGATTGCTATATGGGCAGGATTGCGTGATTTTAGACCCTTGTCTTCAGACAGGGAAAAAGTATGGTTCCTTCTCGATGGCTGGAAACAGCGGGTTGCCTTTGGCGCGTCGATAATGCAAGAGCCCAAAATTCTGTGGTGGTACTCTCATTTTGAGAGCATGAACCACGAGAAGTTAGCATTGTTGGTTGCGGGGGTTATCTCTTTTCACAAGAACCCCTTCAGACTGATCAGCTCATTCCGAAGGCTGGGTGGGTCATAGCCGAGGCCGATCGCTTTGGCGCTGTCTAGAGAGACATCCGCCGGACGGGGGGCGGGCATGGGTACATCCTGCTGGCGACAAGGGATTAAGCGGGCCTGAGGCAGATCAAACACTTCCCCCATCAGACGACCAAACTCGTAGCGCGAGATCCGTTCTCTGCCGCCCAGGTGCAACAGGTCGGGAGCCTTGTCCAGGGCTAGTAACAAACCTCTGGCGGCGGTTTGACCACTGACGGGGGTACGAATTTCATCGGTGAACAGGTTCAACTCCTGTCCCGATCGCAGGGTCCGCAGGAAGCTTTGCAGGAAATTGTTGCTGCTGGGGGCGACGCCAAACATCAGAGGCATACGACAAACAATGGCGCTGGGATGGCGAGTTCGGATTTCGGCTTCTGCCAGGGCCTTGTGTTCCCCGTAGCGATTGATCGGACAGACTGGATCGGTCTCCCGGTAAAAACCGCGCCGACCGTCAAATACCTGATCCGTGGAGGTAAACAGCAGGGGAATTTTGGCATCGGCGCAGAGTCCGGCCAGGTTTCCGGCCAAGCTGACATTCAACTGGTAGGAGTCTTGTGGGTGCTGTTGACAGAGATTGGGACTGGAGAGGGCTGCCAGATGGATGACGGCATCGGGGTGCACCGTCCGTAACAGGTCTTGCAGGATGGCAAACTGGCGTAGATCGATGGGGATCAGGGTGACGCCAGTTGGGGCGCTGGCATGGTGATGGTAGGTGCCGAAGACCTGCCAGTGGGCGGCTGACACCTGACAGAGGTTCCAGCCCAGGAAGCCAGTGGCTCCCGTTATCAACAGTTTCTTTACCAAAGCGCGCGCTCCTTGGCACTGAACGATCAATCAGGGTGAAAATTAGCCTGGTTTACCTGGAACCGAGGCGTTAGGGACCAGTCAAGTTGTTGCAGGCTGCTGGCTGCTTGGCACAGACGGGTCTGGTCCACTTAACCGGCTTGGCATGGTCGTAGGGCGCCCATCCCCAGTAAGCAAGGGGGCAGGTGGTTCGGCGATTGGTAGCAGGGCGTTCTGCAAAACCTGCTCGATGGTGCCACAGAAAATGTAGTCTAACTGATTGCACACATCCCCTGGCACATCCACCAGATCCTTCTGGTTTTGCACGGGCAGCAGCACCCGCTTCAGTCCAGCCCGGCAGGCGGCCATCACTTTTTCTCGTACGCCACCGATGGGCAGCACTTCGCCACTGAGGTTAATTTCTCCGGTCATGGCGGTGTCGGTACGGACGGGACGGCCCGTCAGCAGGGAGGCGATCGCGGTTACCATGGTCACCCCAGCGGAGGGACCATCCTTGGGCACAGCTCCCGACGGCACATGGATGTGGATACTGTTGTCGCGGAACACTTTGGCGTCGATACCCAGTTCCGCCGCATGGGACCAGACATAGGAATAGGCGATTTGGGCCGACTCTTCCATGACTTCTCCCAGATGGCCGGTCAGGATCAGGTTTTTGCCTTTGGGCAATTGCACCGCTTCCACAAACAGCACATCGCCGCCAGCCAGCGTCCAGGCCAGTCCGGTGGCCACACCCGGCCGGGGAACCTTGCGGGTTTCTTCCCGCAGAAAAACTTTGGGTCCCAGCATCTCTTCCAACTGCTCCGGATGGATCAGCAGGGGTTGCGGCTGGTCCATGGCATAGCGAACCGCCACTTTGCGGCAGAGCGCCCCCAATTGCTGCTCCAGTCGTCGCACCCCGGCCTCGCGAGTGTAGAACTCAATCACCTGGCGCAGGGTTGCCGGTGGCAGTTGGACCGCATCCAATGGCAGGCCAGCTTTTTCCAGTTGCCGGGGCAGCAGGTAGGTGAGGGCGATCGCCTCCTTTTCCTGATCCGAATAGCCGGACAGCTCAATTAATTCCAGCCGGTCCAGCAGGGGAGCCGGAATCCGATTCAGGTCGTTGGCGGTGCCGATGAAGAACACCTGGGACAGATCGAAGTCCAGATCCAGATACAGGTCGCGGAAGCAGAAATTTTGTTGCGGATCTAGAATTTCTAGCAGTACCGAGGCTGGGTCTCCCCGATAGTCCATCCCCACTTTGTCCAGTTCATCCAGCATAATCACCGGATTCTTCACCCCAGCCCGGTGTAGGGCCTGGACAATGCGGCCCGGCATAGCGCCGATGTAGGTGCGGCGATGGCCCCGCAGTTCTGCTTCATCCCGTAGGCCGCCCAGACTGATGCGCTCGAAGGGACGCCCCAAAGCCCGGGCAATGGACCGGCCCAAACTAGTTTTGCCCACCCCTGGCGGCCCCGTGAAGCAGAGCACCGTGCCAACGGCCATAGGCTGGGCTGGTTTGACCGACACTGGCGCAACCCTTTCGCCGCTTGGGGACAGGGAGATTTCCGGTTGGGCTGCCTGTTGCTGTTGCTTTAAGCGAAAGGTGGCCAGATGTTCAATAATCCGATCTTTGACCTTGCTGAGGCCATAGTGATCCGCATCCAATACGGCACGGGCGTTTTGCAAATCCAGGTTATCCTGAACAATTTTGTTCCAGGGCATTTCCAGCAGCCAATCTAGATAGGTGCGAATGACGCCGCCCTCAGCCGAACTACTACCTACCCGCTCTAGCCGGGCCAGTTCCCGTTTTGCCTGTTTTTCAGCCACTTCTGGCAAGTTAGCTGCTGCCAGGCGCGATCGCACCTCTTCCAGTTCCTGGGTTTCCGGTTCCAGTTCACCCAGTTCCTCCTGGATTTTCTTTAATTGTTGTCGCAGGAAGAATTCACGCTGTTGCTGGTCAATTTCCTTTTTGGTTTCACCCAGAATTTCACCCCGCAACCGTTGCACTTCCACCTCATGACTTAAATCGGCCAACATCTGTCGCAACAGACTTTCCAGGTTGTCCTGCTCCAGCACCGCCTGGGTCTGTTCCACTTCCAGTTGCAGCAACATGCAAGTTTGGTAGGCCAGTTCCGCTGGGTCATCCCCGCGCAGCAGAACCGCCAGCACTTCCTCCGGAAAATTGGGATTGAGGGAGGCAATTTCTCGCCAGAGGGATTGGATGGCTTCCTTCAGGGCTTGAATGGTCGCACTGGCTGCCTCACTGGCCTGATTCGGTTTGGGCAGGCGCTGGAATTTCACTTCATAGGCCGTTTCGGTCAGGTGTAATTGCTCCAGTCGCACCCGTTCCTGTCCTTGCAGGATCAGCTGAATCGGTCCCATCGGCAACCGCACCATGCGCTGGATGGTGGCCAGGGTGGCAATGGGGTAAAGATCCTCCAGGTGCTCCACTTCCGCAGTTTCGTCGGCGGCCAGTCGGGCAGCCGCATCGGGACGGACAGCGGCCACAATCAGTTGTCGTTCGGAGGAGAGGGCGCTAGCCTCAGCGGAGGCAACGGAACGAGATCGCCCGGCCACCACCGGCAGGGTAATTCCAGGCAGCAGCACAATGTCGCGTAAGGGCAGCAGGGGAAGGGTTTCTGACGGTTTTGGGATTGGAAACAAGGCTGCCAGATAGCTCATACGACCTCCTTTTTCCCGAACCAGGGAACTGCTCGATCGCTCTGAGTTTAGCCTCCCGCAGTGATTGGGCTGTCGGGTAAAAGAACAATGCCGATGATCTAGCGATCGCTCATGCTTCGATCATACGCCAGGTTACCTGGGGTCTGGGATCCCCCAATTGGTTACACGCTGATGAAAATTAACAATTCTCCTGGGGGCTGCAGTTCTTGGGACTAGTAATTTACCGCTAGAATGTTAGCGCGCTTTACCTACGGTGTGGGAGTTATGCCCCGTCGCAAATCGACTGGCGCCTTTGGTTCAGACCAATCGGAACTGGTTGGTGTGGTGTTTGACCTGCAACCGGATCAGGACTTCAGCTTGTATCCCGAATATGCGATCGGTCTGCATGCCTGGTTCCTGAATCAAGTCCGCCAATTTGATCCGCGTCTGTCGGCCCAGTTGCATGATGGGGAATCGGAAAAGCCGTTTACCATTTCACGCCTGGAAGGGATTCGGGAAAACACCAAGGCGGCGCCCCAATTGCAGGCTGGACAGACCTATCGCTGGTTTGTCAGTGGCTTGTCGCAGCCGGTGGTGCAGTGGATGGGGGAATGGTTGAAGTCGCCGCCGCAAATCCTGGAGTTGCGCCATATACCCTTACAGGTGCAGTCCTGGGAGATTGCCCAGCCGCTGGCCACCTATGCCCAATTATTGCAAACACCCTGTCCGCCTAGTCCCAAAGTGACTCTGACCTTTGTTTCGCCCACTGCCTTTCGTCGCAAAGGCCACCATCTGCCGCTGCCGCTGCCGACCAATGTGTTTCAAAGCTATCTGCGGCGCTGGAATGATTTTTCTGGCGATCCGGTTGATCCGGAAGACTTTCTGGCCTGGGTGGATGAGTCGGTGGTGATTTTGCGGCACCAGATCCAATCGATGAAGGTGGTGGGCGGCAAAAAAGGCTCAGTGACCGGCTTTGTTGGTCAGGTGGAGTTTGGCCTAACCGGAGCCGCGGCTGCCGAGGGGGATTACAAGCAACTGTTTGTGGCCCTGGGACAGTTGGCCCCCTACTGTGGCACCGGCCATAAAACCACCTTTGGCCTGGGACAAACCCGTCTAGGCTGGTTGACCACGACGCCCACCTTGGAACCGATGGCCTTACAAAGCGTACTGGCCCAGCGGATTGAAGAACTGACGGATCAGTTTGTGGCCCAACGCAAACGCACCGGCGGCGAGCGGGCCCGCAATACGGCGGAAACCTGGGCCACGATCCTGGCCCGACGAGAATTGGGTGAGTCACTGCAGACGATCGCCGCCGATCTGGAAATGGCGTATGAAACGGTGAAAACCTATGCCAAGCTGGCCCGGCGGGCGATCGCGGTTAAAGATTGACCTGGCGGAAACTGGCGCTGGGGGTGTAGGTGATATAGGGACTGGCAACGGTCCAGTCTTTGGTTTCGACCTGGGCGGCGCGACGATCCAGCACCACTTTTTTCAGGCGATCGGGCAACTGATCCAGGGAACCAATGGGTTTGACATCACGGGCACTGTGATACAGCTTCAGTTTTTTGCCTTGGCCGATAGGCAATTCTGACAGTTGATTTGCCACCAGATAATCCAATACCTGTTGCTTCAGGACTGCTAGTTGTTGTTCCAGGGGTTTGATCTGGGCTGTCAGTTCGTTAATCTGTTGGTTCAACTGGGCAATATCTTCTACAGCCTGGGGTGGCAGGGCCGCCGGGTCGGGCAGGAGATCGGCCTGGGCCATTTCTTCCAGCAGGGCGATCGCAGCCAGACAGTCACCTATGGCGGTATGGTCACCACCAAGAGGTTGGGGTTGTTTGTTTGATGTGAAGGTCTGATACAGCCGCATCAGACACAGGCTGTCCAGATTGGCAGTCAGGGTCAGACCATTAAGGCTGCAGGTGCTTTGCAGAATTGCCAAATCAAACTGGACGTTGTAGGCCAGGATGGTTTTGCCGTCGAGCAAGTTATTGATGGTTTCATGGGCTTCACGCCAGGCAATAGCGCCGTTTTGCTCCAGGACTTCCAGGCTGAGACCGTGGATG
The DNA here is from genome assembly GCA_964494755.1 of uncultured bacterium. Taxonomy (GTDB): domain Bacteria; phylum Cyanobacteriota; class Cyanobacteriia; order Leptolyngbyales; family Leptolyngbyaceae; genus CAZBTL01. The sequence goes on from CAZBTL010000085.1 coordinate 12,563, forward strand.
GCTGCGGCCTGGGGGGAAATGGCTAACTGGGGCTTAAAGTATTGGTGAAATAGGGTTTCTTTACTGGGGGAGAGGATGGCCAGTTCTAGAATTTCTGCCTGTTTGCCAATGCCGGAGGTTTCGGTGTCCAGAATTACATAGCGGTCTGGATCGGCCAGGATGTCCTGGGCGGTGGTGATAGCGGCGTTACGCAAGCTGGTGGGGGTGATGGGTTGTGAGTTCATAGTAGTGCAGCGGTCAGTGGTCAGTTATCAGCTAAACTCCTGGGGAGCCGCTTCGCGCACAGTGGTCGGGGTACGGCTTCGAGGATGGGATTGCGACGGGGCATGGGGAAGCCAAAGGAACAATGAAGGGGGTCAAAGTTGGGTGGGAAATTGCGGCAAAGGTTGCCGCTGTTTCTGGGGAATCATGCGGTCTAAAGCCGCGTTGATGAAGATTCGAATCACGCCGCCGGAGTTCTGATAGTCAGTGCCACTGATGGGCTTGAACCCGTGGGCAAATAAGGAGTGGTTCCGCACTTCTATCGCATTGAGCAGCCGCTTCTCCTCCGCTTTGAAATGCTGCCCTAGGGGATCATCCGGCAGGTCGCTCAGCAGGGTGTAACTTTTCCAGAGCGGAAGTTGGATCTTCCCATTGCGGGGGTTGCGCTCGGCAGCGGTGCGATCGCGCAACGTGTCTGGTAGTTTGGTGACATCCACATCCCCGGTATCAATGTCGTATTCTCGCTTTAAGCGAATTTGGACGAGCAGTTCGAGGGCTCGATAGAGGCGACCGACGGCATCGTCGTACCGTTGTTGGTGGGCGCGGCGATCGGCGTTCAGGAGCAGATCTTCTACCAATTCGTAACCATGACCAGGGATGGCCTCAGCAGAGGTAAAGTCAGCTTCAACGATGGCGCGGCTACTTAAGACCCGTTTCAATGCCAGTCCGTGGGTCTGAATCTGTTTCATCTGGAGGGCGAGCAGATGCCAGGCTTGGAGATGGTCAAACCGATCCCAGGCATCAAATCCCGCGCAAATATCTTGGATCTCCTGAATGTGACGGCGTTGATCGCGAGGCAGTTCGTAGGCGGTGAGCAGGGTGCTGAGGAGGGCGATCGCGCCACTATAGTTATAGTGTTCTAAAAACTTGGGCAGTTCCTGGGTTAGGGTGCGATCGATCGCGACCAGAGTGGTAGAAGCGCGGCTGGTGGCTTGACCTCGCTCGACCCGAAACAGGTTTTCCCGCATGGCACTGGTGGTGAGGTAGAGAGGAATCCCGTAATCTAGGGCAACTGCCCCCAACGACAGGGACATTGTTTTCGTGCCTCCGGTATAGTCGGCATAGATTTGAGCATCTGGTTGGGCTTGCTTGACCTCACGCAATTTATGGCTGATTTGTTGGTATCCCTCGGACAGGTCATCAGGATCGGTCAGGGTAATGATGTCGGTGTCGGGATGGAAGCGATCGCCTAAGCCAAGGTAGGTGGGCAGATTGGGCAGGCGTTCTACCCCGTCGGCTCCCTTCCGGATTTCGCAAGGGGTGCCCTCTCCCAGGATTTGAGAAACACTCCCCCGTGGTCCGTCAGAGCAGATGAAAATGACGCGATCGGGGTTCAGGCTTTGGACGGCTGTGATGATCGGAGCGGGAGATCCTCCGACGGTGGTGAATAGAATCGTAGACATGGCATTCAAACGTGAAACAACCCTTTAAGCATTGATTTACTGCGGGGGGCAACCGCTGCCGATGGGTAACCTGGAATTCCCGTTCTGCCTTCGGCCTGTTTACTTCTGCCTTTCGGTACTAAGCCAATTTCAGACCTAACGATGGGCCAACAGACTGTGCTTTGGCTATAACTTACAGAGGCATGCTTTGCCAACCACGGTAGCAAAAGCAGCAGAGGACAGGGAAAGGTCAGGCCATAGCCGGAAGTGCCTGGCCAGTGGCATACATCAAAATGCCCAGGATTTGATCGATGTCGCGAATGTAATATTCGGTTTTGTCAATCCAGACGGTGTGGTCCCGAAGTTTCAAAAAGCGCCAGTTGGTGCCGGTGGTCACAGCACCAAAAATTTCTGGGATAGCTGATCCGGTCTGCTGATTGAAGCGCTGAGCCGCAACCATGGCAGCTATGCACTGCCCTAGTCCACCAATGATGTTTTCGTTTTTAGCTTCAACCACCATCATGACCGGAGACTGAATATAAAGTTGCTCGCTGGAAAGGCAGAGGATAAAGTCGCAGTAGCCTGCCAGCCCCTGAGATTGGTCTACGTTAAATTCTTTGCCAGAGAAGAGGGAGACCTGATAGTTACTGTGGCGTCTAACATCAGCTAGAACGGGGGCAATGACAAATTCGGAACGGGCCTTTTCGCTGTTTACATCAATGGCCAGGGATAGGTACTCTGCCAGGAAATCCGTTAGTAGGGCGGAGGGCTGCACGGGCTGCACGTCGGTGAAGAGGGTCTGCCGCTCATCGATGCTGAGCTGAAAGTCGGCTTGTACCCGGGCTATGGTGAAGTCGCTGTAGGCCATGGCAGTTCTGGACAGTCAGTTCTGGACAGTCTTTGTTATTTTGATTGTATTGTGCCGGATGGTTGCCTGCGATTGCTCACCCATCAAACAGCCGTTTGAGTGCACTCTTGAGGCTGGCGATCGCTGCCTCTACAGAGTCACAAGGGTCAGAATCTACCAGGTGGGCATCGCCCATGTCTGCGATCGACCACAGGTAGGCGGGCTGGCCAATCGTGAGATACCTGACCCACCGCGGCTCGTCGAAAGCTGGGAATGCGGCCTGAGGTTGAGCAAGGAGGTGTTGAATGTCGGCCTTTGAAAGGATCATGGGGAATTGGTTGCGAGGTGACGGGGCAGCGTCTTCGAGAAAGGGTTACTGCACAACCCAATAGTTATCAGACAGAAGGGATTCTGAGTTTAGCTCAAATTCCCAGGTGCCAGGAAACTCAGCCTGTTGATATTCAAGGCGGACATCATCAAGGGCGTTTTGATAGGCTGTATTGAACACTTCCCCAAGATAGGATTTTAGGCTAGGCGAATCTTGCAACAGATCCTGGATTTGACGGCGCTGCTCTCGGATGGCGAGTTCCCATCCCTGAAAGTTCTCTGGACTATTGACATAAATTCGTTTGAGCAAATGGGCGAGTAGAACCGTTAATCGATTTTTCAGTTCTCGCCGATCTCGTTTCGCCAACCCCTCAATCTCCTCAATTAAGTTCTCCAGATCCACCTG
>CAZBTL010000086.1:0-15570 GCA_964494755.1 uncultured bacterium
TATTTTGGGCAGCCATAAAAAACGGGATTTCAGGCCTGAAATCCCTATCAGAAAAGAGCTTGGATGTTTTTGGATCAACTTGGGGCAACCGAACAAATGCGGATTGACATTTGATCCATTTATATTTTCATTTTATGGGAGGTAATTCACCTAGGATGGTGAAGCGGATATGGTTTAAAGCCAGATCGCCAATCGACACATCTTCTGGCTGGTTAGCCGCTTTCATCTTCTCAAACGGAATGCCCTTGCCGATCTCAGCGTGATACCAGGGCAGTCCCATGAAGAAACGAGTTGGGTAGGGGCCTCTCTCCACCACGTCGTCCGGATTCGACTCCATTGGTAACCAACCAAACCCAGGCACATAAAATTCCAACCAGACATGGTTAAAGTCTGGTTCCAAGGGAAGTCGGTGGTGGTCTGTCTTGAGCGGGCACTTGTAGCGACCCACGGTGCGGCAGGCAATTCCATTCAACCGCGAGAGGGCCAACAACACCCCCACATATTCGCCGCAGGAGCCAGTCCCCCGTTCTAAGGCCACGTCAGGGGTGTCGATATGGGGTTTGATACTATAAGACAGGCGATCGTACACGTAGTTCCGGATTTTCAACATTTTGCGCAACAGGTTGGTCTCGCTGCCGATCGCTTCCCTGGCGGCGGCTTGAATGGTTGGGGTGCCCATGGCCAGGTCGTCATCGTCCACCAGATATTTTGTTTGATATTCCGGTGACAAACTGGGGATGTGTTCCAAGTCAGATGGTTGCAGCAAATATTTGATGCCACGCAGTTCCAGTAAGGCTTTCCAGCCAAAGATATGGCGTTCGTGATACTGCAGGGTGTCAAAGTTGAAGACGGCCACCCGCTGGCCATCCTGGACTGCTTCCTGGAAGGGCAGGCCAATCGGTTCAACCCGTAACACTTTCTGACGATGGGTTTCGGTGGGTAGGGCAATACGCCATTCGAGTTGCTTCAGATCGACGCCTTGCAGATCTTCCAGCGGCAGTAGTTCCTCAAAATAAGACATCTCCACCAGATAGCCGTTGGACAGGGCATATCGGTCCTGGGGATTGTGGAAGTAGTGCAGGGGATGGATAAAGGTGCGATCGCGATAGGTCAGTTCATGGGGCGGATCGGCATTGGGATTGTCCCGCACATAGGCTTCTTCAACGGCATAACAGACGTAGAGAATGTCTTCGCCAGTCTGGGGATGGGGAGCAAATGTCAAGCCAGTCGGACATTCAAAGGGGGTTAATACGCAAAACTTCTGTTCTCCAGTGGCCCGGTCCAGGCAATAGACCGTCTGCTCGGTGCGATCGCACACCCACAACTCTTCCCCGCGCACAGTCAGGTTCTCCAGACCCACCCCTGGCATGGGCACCCGGGTGATCAAGCGACGAGTCTCCCGGTTAAAAATGGAAATGTAACCCTGGGGCTGGCTAGCGACATAGAGGGTAGACCCCCATACGCCGACGCCATCCACCGAGTAGGGCATGGTGATGAACGGTTTGGGCGTCAAATCGTCCAGAGTGCAGCAGTAAACAATGTTGTCCCGTCCGAACCAGAGGGTCTTGTCCCAAATGGCCAGACCCATAGCCCCCACGAAGAAATCGACCTGGCAGGAATTCAGAATTCGGGTGTTGTCCGTCTCTGAATCAATTTGCATTAAATAGCCGCGGACCGCATCCAGGACAATTAAGTCTTTGTCCAGGAACGCCAGACCATGAAGCGCATAGGCTCCCAGCGGACGAATAGTGCGATGGAGGGGATCGGAGGAGGAAGTCAGCATGGGCAGAGGTTTGACCGACAATCGGCAACATCCAAAATGAGTCTACCCATCATAAACAAAATCAGTTAGAGCCAAATGTATCGAGTGTATTCGCAGATGGAGTCCACAATGTGAATAGTCCGGCAAAGGGGCGGCGGACTGACCGCATGCCTTATCGTAACTCCGGCCCAAAGCTGGCTTCAAATACCTGACAGAAGTTCTGAACGCCTGTTTTCAGCACATAAATACCAACCAGGGTGGCTAATTTAGGAGAAAGTGGTCTGGATTCGGTCAACGCTGTCAGGAATTCAGGCGTTAATCCCTGTGCCAGAGACTGTTTCAGGTCTGGTTGGCAGATCACTGCCCGCCAACGTTTGGCCAGGCCATCAATCCAGCGATCGCTGGTATCCGGTTCTTGCCCGACTTGAATTGCTAAAGAAATGGCAGCATCTTCCAGATCGCCCTCACAATCTTCCAACATATCCAGGGCCGCCAATCCCGCCGGATAGTCCGCCAGACTAGTCCGAAACTGCTCAATTTCCTCTGGCGTAATCAAGATACTCATAATGAATGCTGTTCTGCTGCATCGGGCTGATCCTAACATCCTGACCCAGGCTCAGCAGCAGCAAAGCCCGTAACATCATTGGCGCTGTATCACCTCTACTTGATATTCTTTTAGTTTCTGTTGAGTTGTCTGTTGATCCCTTGACGAAAATTAACAGCCTGGTAGAACCTAGATTTGATGGCAGCTTGTGGAGCGGCCCTCGACTAGCCTGATGAGGAAAGTCAGTTAAACCCGATAGGATGGGGGTTGGCCCCTTGAGGCTTTCCCCTGTGCCAAGGCTCGCAGACTGAGCAGAATCTGTATAGAGGAATTTGATTCATGACTGTTACTCCTGTCCGCTTGAAAGAATTGCAACATGACGTTAAAGATCTGACCCTGGCACCAAAAGGCAAGCAGCGGATTGAGTGGGCTGGTCGGGAAATGCCTGTTCTGCGTCAGATCCAGGAGCGTTTTGCCAAGGAGAAACCCCTGGCTGGGATCCGAGTGTCGGCCTGTTGCCATGTGACAACCGAAACAGCCCACCTGGCGATCGCCTTGAGAAATGCTGGGGCAGACTGTGTGTTAATTGCCAGCAATCCGCTGTCCACCCAGGATGATGTGGCAGCCAGCCTGGTGGCGGATTACGGCATCCCCGTTTTTGCCAAGAAGGGTGAAGACGACGCCACCTATCACCGCCATGTGGAGATTGCCCTGGATCATCGGCCCAATCTGATCATTGACGATGGCTGTGATGTGGTTGCCACCCTGGTGAAGGAACGGCAAGATCAGCTGCCTGACCTGATCGGCACCACCGAAGAAACCACAACAGGGATCGTTCGGCTACAGGCCATGCTGAATGATGGCGTACTGACCTTCCCGGCGATGAACGTGAATGACGCCGAAACCAAGCACTTCTTCGACAACCGCTATGGCACGGGTCAGTCCACCCTGGATGGCATTATTCGGGCTACCAACATCCTGCTGGCTGGCAAAACTATTGTGGTAGTGGGCTATGGCTGGTGTGGTAAGGGCACAGCGATGCGAGCCCGTGGTTTGGGGGCCAACGTGATCGTGACCGAAATTGACTCGGTGAAGGCCATTGAAGCGGTCATGGACGGTTTCCGGGTAATGCCGATGGCGGAAGCCGCTCCCTTGGGCGACCTGTTTGTCACCGTGACGGGGAACAAGCACGTCATTCGGGGCGAACACTTTGCCGTCATGAAGGATGGGGCGATCGTCTGTAACTCTGGCCACTTTGACATTGAAATTGACCTGAAGGCCCTGGCTGCTGAGGCAACCGAAATCAAGGAAGTCCGCAACTTCACCCAAGAATATCGGTTGAAGAGCGGCAAGTCTGTGGTGGTTTTGGGTGAAGGTCGTTTGGTCAACCTGGCGGCAGCGGAAGGTCACCCCAGTGCGGTGATGGACATGAGCTTTGCTAACCAGGCCCTGGCGGCCGAGTATCTGGTCAAGAACAAAGGCAAGCTCCAACCTGGCATCCATTCGATTCCGGCGGATCTGGATAAGGAAATTGCCCGCTTAAAGCTGAACGCAATGGGCATCAAGATCGACTCTCTGACCGCCGAACAACTGGAGTACATTAACTCCTGGACCTCTGGCACGTGAACCAGACCGGGTGATTAACACCAGGGGTTAACTGAAACCGTTAGTTGCCAGCTAACGCCCCTCTTCTATCCCAGGGCTATCCTTTACGCAAAAGTCGGTGAAACCTTTGCCGTGTCTGGCTTGCCCTCATCCCCCAGCCCCTTCTCCCATAAAAGGAGAAGGGGAGCCGGAAACTCTTTCCCCTCGCCCATTTTGGGAGAGGGGAACACAAGGGGTGAGGGCGATTTGAACGAGATCTGCGTAAAGGATAGTCTATCCCAGGGAGAGGGGCGTTCAGTATGCCCAGATCAGCCATGTCCTTGACGCTTCGGAAAAACCGGAGTTGGAGGATGAATCGGACAGCGGATTGGCTCACAGCTTCAGATCATATAGCGATCCGATCAGGATTGTGAAAGGTTTCCACCGGAAATCCCTCTCACAAAGCCCTTTCACCATCCAGGCATTCACAAATCAAATAGGATTGCCATTAGATCGGTCAATAGCTGCGACCCCGCCATTGTTTCGGTCGCTGCATGGAGGATAGGAAAATCCGCCATACTGCTGCTGGATCGGTTAAAGGGGAAAGCCAGAAGATCCAGGGAAATCGAGTTTGGGAGAAATCATAGGAAGCCGCGATCGCGAAATTCAGCCCGACCCTTACTCCCAAGAGAATCAGGTTGAGTCCCAGCAGCAACCAGATCGTTAGACTAACGGTACCGCTGGCTAAGACCATCAGTAAGACAACCGTCAACACTAGGGGCAGCCCCTGAACCATCATCAGGAACAGAGCATCTCCCCAGATTTGGGCCTGGGATGCGGCATCTTTTAGGTCCAGCGATCGCCCCCATTCGCGCCAGGTTTCTGCAGCCCCCTCGTACATCCTCACCTTCAGCAATTGGGATCCATCTAGAAATCCAACCTTTGCCCCTACTGCAGCCATTTGGCGAGCCAGCGTCACATCATCACAAAACGACTGACCAGCCAAACGATAGCCGCCCATCTGAGCCAGCAACGCGCGGCGGCAAAAAAAGCATTGGCCATTAGCCATCATCCGCTCTGGTGTCTGCACGGTTTCTCCAGCAGCCCCAAAGCGATAGAGCAGGGTAATCAGCAGAGACGGCTGCAACCATAACTCTCCTGCTCCGGTCAGGATAAACCGGGGTGAAAGAGAGATCAGGTCATAGCCATCGGTTTCAGCAGTCTGCAGTAAGCTGGTCACCAGACCAGGTTGGGGCTGAGTATCCGCATCAATGCCGAGAATCCACTCACTGTCTTCCGAGCTAGCCAGGAAGCCATTATGGAGAGCCCAGGGACGGCCCACCCAACCGGCTGGCAGCGGGTCATCCGTCATGAGCCGAAAGCGGGGATCTTGCTGTTGCGCCGCTTTGACCAGATCTGGCGTGCCATCTTGAGAGTGACTGTCTATTACCCAAATTTCCCGCACTTCGTAGCCTTGTCGACTCAATCCACCCAGACAAGGGGCAATACGGCCTGCCTCATTCAGCGTGGGAACCAACACACTAACTTTGCCCATCCAATCTGGTTGGGCTGCGACGGGTTGCAAAGGCGGACAGCGAAAGGGACCCCGCATCAGGCGGGAAAGTAAAATGGCTACCGCCGGTAACTGCAAGAGCAAGAGTATCAGACAGACAGCATCCAGCCCGTAGCCCGTCACCGAGGAGCGAGGCAGGACGATTGCCGCCATACCTAACAGCATCCAGTCAATCCTGCCGCTATGGAGGCATGGTAAGCTGCCGTAGAACTGGCAGCAATTGAAAGCAACGGAGATCACTCTGGTTGAACCCCTACCGGAACTTGATCTGCTTTAGTCGGAACTGTCAGGTTTCCGGGCTCAGACGCCGCTGCGATCGCGGGTCGGGTCAACCACCACAGTCCCACAGATGGCAACACACCAAGCAACACACCCAACCCTATGGGAATCAGGAACCGGTGGTCTAGTTGGGTCAGCGTGATGATGGCCCCAAAGGCAAAATTGACCAGATAGATGACCAGGGGCAACAGCAGTTGATGGCTGGACAATCGGACAGTAGGTTGACGCCAGAACAGCGTTGCAACGGTCATAAATAAAGCACCCGTTCCTAGCCAACCCGTCAGATTGCGATAGGGCATGCCAAAAAACTGACCCACTTCCTGAAACTCCCAAAAGGGGTAGGCCGACTGACTCATAGCGGGGTCCAGCACCAAATCCCAACTGGTGAGTAACAGGGCTCCCAGCACAATCGAGCCTAGTTGTAGCCTGACACCCTGCACACCTCGAGCAACCAGCCCAGATCGAGCCAGCACAAAGGTACAAAATCCCAGATAAAACCAGGAAAGAGGAATGGTGAACGGTACTAGGCCAGCAATCTTATAACCCAGCCCGTTCAGGTAGCTGTAATGGCCAAACGGAAAACCCGTCCTGGTTCCTAAGAGTTCACTGCTAAGCGACAGAAACACCGCAGGCAGCATGAAACCCAGCCAGTTGCGCCAACCCAATGTTCTCCAGGCATAAATGGCGACCGCTCCAGTACCAAGCAGAATGTAGAGCACCCCACCACCCAACATGGACCAACCAAACAGCGTTTGACCAACTGTTGGCAGGGTTGCAATAAATGCCGGATGGGGTAGAACCAACAGCAAGCCAGCTAAACCAAAAAATAAGGCCAGAATGTGACCTAACAGGCAGACACGCTCAACAAACACCAGATGCTTCATAGGAATTCTTGGAGTTAGACAGGGGAAACCAAAGTCTGCCTGGTATTAGTTTACAAATATTCAATAAACTTCAAGTAATGAAATTTTGACTCTTCTGTCCTCTCCGGCCAATAAAAAAATCCCCAAATGTAGCTATGGGGATTTGTATTAGGGTGCATCTACTATGTATGTCTTCAGTTGCATCTTGACCAAATCAGGAAACAAATGGCAAAAAGTCAGATTTTTTTTTCGAGCGCAACGGTTTAGCTGACAACCACCTCCAGGTCAGGGTTGGCTGTCCTTGCCGCCAGTCAGCAACAACGCCCGTCACCAGGACCAACTGGCCACTCCCAATTACCGCCCATGGGCCCGCCCCCAAGGCAGGCAGATGAATCACCGCATGGGTACCTGGCATGCGCTACAGTGACTAAGCTAGAAGGTCTGCTGCGAAGGCAACAACCAGGCTGCTCAATTTGGCGACAAGAGCGTCTCCTGCGGTGGCGGGAGTTCCGAAACGTCCCTGTGATGCAGATATTCAAGCGGCTGTAAAAATTACCGTCATGTCGGATTAGCGCTTATGTCCCGTTCCAGTTCCCTGCGTTACTACATCCTGGGCCGCTTACTGCTGGCGCCGCTGATGCTGTGGGTCATCACCACCGTGGTCTTCTTGCTTCTACGGGCTACACCGGGAGATCCGGTCGATGCCTTGTTGGGGCCTCGGGCACCGCAAGCAGCAAAGGACGAGTTGCGGGCCCAATTGGGTCTGGGTAAACCGCTGTGGGCTCAATATCTGGATTATATGGGCTCCCTCCTGAGACTGGATTTAGGGCAATCGCTAGTCAGTCAGGGGCAATCCGTTGGGCAAATTATCCAAAAGTTTTTTCCCGCAACGCTGGAGTTAGCAATCTTCAGTATGCTGATTGCTCTGGCGGTGGGTGTCAGCGTTGGCATTTTGTCTGCCTCTCGTCCGAACACCCCGTTAGATGTGGGGGGGCGGTTGTTTGGCATTCTTACTTACTCGGTGCCAATGTTTTGGTTCGGCATGCTGCTGCAATTGATCTTTGCGGTGCAATTGGGCTGGTTTCCATTGGGTACACGCTTCCCGATTACCCTGGCGGCTCCAGATGGACCCACCGGGCTTTACACACTGGACAGTTTGCTGCACGTTAATTTCTCGCAATTTTTCACCGCCCTCTATTATCTGGCTCTGCCCTGCCTGACTCTGGGAATTCTGATTAGCGGCATTTTTGAGCGAATTGTTCGGGTCAATTTGAAGCAAACGCTACAAGCGGACTATGTAGAAGCAGCCAGAGCCAGGGGCATTCCAGAGTCCCGTATTCTCATTGCCCATGCGTTGAAAAATGCCCTGATCCCAGTCATCACTATTCTTGGGTTAACCTTTGCGGCTTTGTTAGGAGGGGCCATCCTGACTGAAGTCACTTTTTCCTGGCCGGGTCTGGCTAACCGCCTCTATCGAGCGATCGCCCAACGGGACTATCCGGTGGTTCAGGGCATCACTATCTTCTTTGCGGCGATCGTCGCCCTGGTCAGCATTTTCATTGATATTCTCAATGCCTACATTGATCCCCGGATTCGGTATTAGCAGGTTCACTCGCGACCTTACAGATGCAACACCCTACAGCGTCATATAGCAATCCTATTTGATTTGTGAATGCCTGGATGGTGAAAGGGCTTTGTGAGAAGGATTTCCTGCGGAAACCTTTCACAATCCTGCTCGGATCGCTATAGCATCATGGTGACCGGCCTTTCCTATTGAAGGGAACCCTCCGCCTCGGAATGTTAAAGCACCAGCCTGAAACTACAGCCATCAGGTATGGTACTAGACAAAAAAGCACCCCAGCTTTGTAGCTGGGGCAACCGCATCAACAAGATAAGGATCCATGAAGTAGAAAACAATGACGAAAGAGATTGTAATAGGTCACATCTGAGATGGGAACGCAGTCAAACTCAGGATTTGAAAATCGCTTTAAACCTAGAAATCAGCAATGGGCTTTCATGGTGTAACCACAACTGGAGTTGTTGTGGTTTCAGTTTGCTCCACAAGACCTTCGTTGCGCTCCTCAATCCGTTGTTGCTCATGGGGATTAAAGGTCGGACTCAGCTCCTCATGTACCCGCAAACGGCCACAAGGAATTGTGTCTGACAAAATCGCACTGGCCATCATACCGGTATGAATTTCTAATTGCGCTTCAGTCAAAGTTTCAAAAATGAGACGCTGGCCAGGGAAGACCACCCGTTCAAAATACCAGTTAGCAATGTTCGTGATACGAGCAATTTGAATTTGGCTGGTGGTATTAACGTAGCAACAAACTATTTTATTAATGCTACCGGAAGGTAGGGGGTCGAAAATTTGAGCCATATTGAGGAGCCTGCGCAGAATTTTATCAAGACTATGTCGAAGGTAACATCCTGTGATCCCGTTGGTTGTAAATCCGATTACCAACCCGCAAACCGGTCAAGATTTTTTGCTGAAACCTGGGGATCACTCCTGCTATCTTAACGAATTTACATAGAAGGATCAGCCAGTCTCTGATGGAAACAGCCTCTTCCCCATCTTGTTTAAGTGCGCCATGCAGGAAATGAGACTCAGTGGTATCGTAAAGTTATATAAAAAGATTTTCATGATCGTTGCAAAACCCTACTCCTAGCCAGCCAGCCATGCATAGCCGGATTTTGTATGTTCGCCTCCCCTGCAACCCTATTTTTCCGATTGGGGTGGTTTACCTGGCAGATCATGTCCACAAGCTTTTTGATTCGGTTGAGCAACGGATTTTTGACTTAGGAACCGTGCCACCGCTCGATTTCGCATCTGCCCTGGATCGGTGCATTGATGAGTTCCAACCCAGCTTGCTGGTCTTTTCCTGGCGAGATATTCAGATTTATGCGCCAGTTGGGGGCCGGGGCGGCAATCCGCTGCAACATGCCTTCGAGTTTTATTACGCCCGCAATCCCTTATTGAAACTGCGGGGCGCACTGGGCGGGCTGCGCGTAACAACGGCCTACTACAAGGAGTTGTGGCGCAATTTGGCGTTGATCCGACGGGGCATCAGGCGGGCTAAACGCTATAATTCCCAGGCTCAATGTGTGGTGGGCGGTGGGGCTGTGAGTGTCTTCTACGAGCAACTGGGCAACAAATTGCCTGAGGGAACAATTATCTCCGTTGGCGAGGGGGAAACCCTATTGGAGAAATTGCTGCGTGGTCAGGACATTCAAACAGAGCGGTGCTATGTGGTAGGACAAAGTCAACCGCGCGATCGCCTGATTCATGAGGCCCCTGCGGCGATCGAGAAAACTGCCTGCAACTATGACTATATTGAGTCCATCTGGCCCGAATTTGAGTATTACCTGCAAGCCCAGGACTTTTATGTCGGTGTACAAACCAAGCGGGGTTGTCCTCATAACTGCTGCTATTGCGTCTATACCGTAATTGAGGGCAAACAGGTACGGGTCAACCCAGCAGATGAAGTCGTGGCTGAGATGCGCCAGCTCTACGATCGCGGCATTCGGAACTTCTGGTTTACGGACGCCCAATTCATCCCTGCTCGCAAGTACATGGATGACGTAGTGGAACTGCTCCAGAAAATTGTGGCTTCTGGCATGACAGACATCCACTGGGCTGCCTACATTCGGGCTGATAACTTGACTCCAAAAATTTGCGATCTCATGGTCCAGACCGGCATGAATTACTTTGAGATCGGCATCACTAGCGGTTCGCAAGAATTAGTCCGAAAAATGCGCATGGGCTATAACCTGCGTACCGTATTGCAAAATTGCCGAGACCTGAAGGCCGCCGGATTTAACGATCTGGTTTCCGTCAACTATTCATTTAACGTCATTGACGAGAGTTTTGAAACCATTCGCCAAACCATCGCCTATCATCGCGAACTGGAGAACATCTTTGGAGCTGACAAGGTAGAGCCAGCCATCTTCTTCATTGGTCTCCAGCCCCATACCCATTTAGAAGAATACGCCTTCAAGCAGAACATCTTGAAACCAGGGTATGATCCCATGAGTTTGATGCCCTGGACAGCCCGTAAGCTACTGTGGAATCCCGAACCACTCGGATCGTTTTTTGGAGAAGTGTGTCTACAAGCCTGGAAGCAAAACCCAAATGACTTTGGACGAGAAGTCATGACAATTCTGGAAGAACGACTGGGCCGTGCCCACCTGGAACAGGCATTGAGCGCTCCCATTGAACCTAAAGTAAAGGAGTTAATGCTGGTGTAGATCAGCTAGCTCAACCAACTGACAAAGTTGGCAGGGTATCCGCTTAAAGCGGGACAGATAATGAGGATACAGAAAGGAACGTAGTTGCTTTTTGTCCCACCTTGCGGTGGTAGCCAGTTGGCAATCAAAAAGTTATTGAGTGAGGCTGAAGGTTTCACCTACTTCAGCCTCGTCTTTTTAGGATAAATCCTGCCAAGTTATGAATCGAACCTTTTGGATTGCGGCCCTGGTTGCATTCATCAACGCACTCAGCACCACAATCTTGATTCCGGTTATTTACTTATATGGACGCCAATTTGGCCTGAATAATTTTCAGACCAGTCTGCTATTCTCCATGTATTCGGTCGCCCAGTTCTTTGCCACACCAGTCATTGGTAAATTGGCCGATCGCTTTGGACGTAAGCCGTTGCTCATCATCAGTTTGGCAGGCACCGTCTTTGCTAATTTGCTGGCAGGAACAGCCACAGCCGCCTCTGTCCTATTTTTTGCCCGGTTTCTGGATGGCATTACAGGTGGTAATAATTCCGTTGCCCAAGCCATCATTTCAGATGTTACGACTCCAGCTAACCGAGCCAAGGGATTTGGTGTCTTTGGCGCCGCCTTTGGCATGGGCTTTATTCTAGGCCCGGCGATCAGTTTGCTAGCTCAAAAAATCTCCTTAGGAACCGCATTCCTGGTTTCCTCCGCGATCGCCTTTCTGGCCCTGATCATTACAGTTTTCCTACTGCCGGAAACCCTGCCGAACCAACCGTCTGAACCACAAAAATGGTTTGATTTAGGCCTGGGGAACCTGATTAAAGGTCTGACCCTTCCGGGTATTGGAATTCTTTTAATCATTAATTTTTTTATTGGCACCACCTTTACAATTTTCACCTACGGCTTTCAGCCTTACTTCATTTACGTCCTGGGCCAAAATAGCCAGTCTTTGACCCTGATGTTTTTAAGTTTTGGTGTGTTAGGGGTCATCATGCAAACCTGGGGTGTAGCGCAACTAACCCGTCGTCTAAGCGTGGTCCGCATCTTCTTGCTGTCGTTGGCAATGCGAGGACTGTCTTTTTGCCTAATGCCAATCTGGCATAACATCCATTATTTCGTAGCCGTTAGTATTTTGTTTTCGCTGCTCAATTCGCTAGTGCAGCCCATGTTAAACACCCTAATTTCCCTCAATGCCAAACCAGAAGAACAGGGAATGGTCATGGGACTAAACTCTTCCTATTTAGGTGTATCCAATGCCTTTGGCCCTGTCATTGCTGGCCTGGTCATGAACCAGGCGCACCCGGAAACCTATGACTATCCCCTATATCTGGCAGGAGTTCTGACCTTTCTCGTATTTTGGCTAGCAATTCAAACTCGCGAACAATATAGACCGAGGGCTGCTTACCAATAAGTCATCCATTCAGCGTAAAAATGAATCGCCGAGGATCAGAGACCGCCAAGGCAGGTCTCTGAGTCCCTTGTGCCTCTTTGCTGGGGCAATCTTCCTCAACCTGGCTACTGGCTCCAATTGTGTTGGAAAGTTGATTCCAGTCAGCAGTGGGATTTCTACGACAAAAGCAAGGGTTTTCCACACCCGTAATTTGGGTGGGGATTTGCCAGGATCAACTTGTCCACCAGGGCAACCCACTTAGCGAGTCAAGGAGAGCACTATGTCCAACACTGTCAAGGAGCGTCTGGCTGATGAACTGCAGAAGGCAAAGGCCGCAGGATCCTTAAGAACTGGGCGAATTCAAGAAATCGTTAGATCAGCGATCGCTCAAACAGTTGCAGAACTAAAGGAGGGAGCAGTTGAAATCCGTTCCATTGCCCAGGAAACAGTAGGTGTCGTCGTTGGTCAGGTGAAAGAACAAAGTGAGAAAGTCAAAGCAGACTTGACCGCCTCCATTGAAGAATTTATTGAAGAGAATCGTCCACCGCTGGATCCAAATACCGATGCCGCCCAAGACCTGAGCAACACGCCCTCCTCACTACTAACCGTAGAAGCCAAGCCTGATGCGGCTGGTTCGCTGCTGGTCCTGCCCAGCCAACCCGCCCCTACATCCAAGACATTCAAGTCACTATTTCACGCCGCCCTGCGGGCTATCCGCCAGCGCCAGGAATGGACGGGTTTACAAGAGCGCTATCGGCAACTGCACGCCAAACTCGGTGATCTGGATGGGCAACTGACAGAACGCTATGGCGATCGCTACCGAACGCTGAAACGCCAGATCCACCAACAGCGGCAGCAAGCCCAAACCTGGTATCAAGCAACCAAAGCCAAAGTAGAAGCGGGTGAAAGCCATGTGGTTCAGCAAACCCAGGCTGACCTGGAACAGAAAGCCAGCGACCTGGGAGCTACCATCGCCCAAACAGAAACCGTCATCAAACAGCAGCTAAAACAGGCGCTCCACAGTGCATTCCAGCGCTAAGCGTTTACATCAGCGGCAGTTTCATGATGCCTGATGACCACAAGGACGTAGAGCGGACGGAGAACCCCCTTTGCGTCCTTTGACTCTTGGGCGGCAAGGTTGCAATTAAAAAAAGCTGGATTGGACAGGCCAACCCAGCTAACGTACTAGACATCGAGTGAAAGGAAAAACGTTATTCCGAAATGGCTCCGCAGCCTATGGATCAGCTTGCAGCATTTGCGGTTGTTGTAAATAGACACTCATTTGTTGCAGCCCACGATGAATCCGGCGAGTCACCGTCATTGGACTGACCCCAATCCGTTCAGCCACTTCCTTGCGGGAAAGATCCTGAATAAAAACGAACTCGATCGCCTCACGGGTCTTTTCTTCCAGTTGGTTCAGGGCTCGTTGAATTTGCTGCCGATCTTCTTCCAGCGTTTGCAGATTCAAGGAGCGGGCATCTGGCAAGGTATCTCCCAGTGTCATAGGAGAGTCCATTTGCTGACTAACCGTACAATCCAGACTTAGTGGCAAACGATTACGGGTTGCCAGTTTACATTCCCGCCACTCATTAACAGATACATTTAATTTTGCCGCGATTTCTTCATCATTCGGCTGGCGACCAAATTCCTCCGCCAATTCTTCCCGAACTTTCTGGCCTTCTTTGTTCATTTGTTGCCAGCGACGGGGAATCTTAACGGTGCCACTGCGATCGCGCAGATAATGGAGCATTTCACCGCGAATGTAGGGAACTGCAAAGGAACTGAATGCACATCCTTGATGCGGATCAAAGCGTTCAATGGCTCGGATCAAGCCCAAATAACCAATCTGTTCCAGATCTTCATAGGGTTCTGCACACTGGTGGCTAACCCGGTGGGCAATCTTTCTGACCAAACCAGCATTGAGTTGCACCAGACGATTGCGAACCTGAACCGTGGGATTTTGACGGTAGGAAACCAGGAGTTCCAGTGCACGTGAGCGAGGGGAGAGTTGAGTAACCATTTCGAGATACCTTTCACTTCAAACTTGAGCCTATTTTCCGCAGAGTGACAAGGTAAAACCATCGTCGATCCACGTATAGATTGGAGGTGCTCTCCAAACGCCTCAGCATATATACGGAAATCAGCCCCAGTAGGATACTGATTCCGATCCTCCGCAGAAAGGCTGAGATGCTTATAGCTGTTGACTTTCCGGCGTTCGCCAGGCAAGTGGAGGAAACCCTAAAAATAGTTGCTGGTTTTCGAAAAAAAATTCCAGATTGAGCGATGAAATTTTCAGTTACCGCATTTTTCCCTAGGAAAAACTACGGCGGCTGAATCAGAACGCTCGATAATGGATCGTTTTTGTGTTCGCGTTGTGTCAAACTGCCATAAAAATTGCAGCAGACCTGAAGTCGATAGCGAAAAAACCAGGCCACAATAGAAACAGCAAAGACTCCATCGCTGTTGTTTATCTCGGAGAGAGGAAATCCAGTGAGTAATACCAGCAATTTCCGTAACGCAATCCGCGAGGCCCAAACCCAAGCGCTGATTGGACCGAACGTGATTGCCAAAGCCCTTCCCTGGTTGGGTGGAGGGTTGATTCTAACCGCCCTGGGCACCTTCGGTGGGCTCCAGATGCTAATGACCAACCCTAGTCTATTCATGCCGACTTTCTGGGTTGCCCTAGTTGCCCAACTTGTCCTGTTCTTCGTCGCCAGTAATATTGCCAATAAAGGGAATAACAGTACGGCGCTGCCATTACTGGCAACTTATAGTTTACTGACCGGATATACCCTGACGGGAATTATTTCGGTCGCCCTGGGGACGACAGGGGTTGGCCTCACTGGCATCGGCATTGCTGCTTTGGGATGCGGTGTAACCTTTATTGTGGCTCGCCAAATCGGATCTAACCTCTCAGACAAGGATGGGATGGCGCTGGCCCAAACCATCCGCATGGGAATTATCGCCCTATTTGTGGTCTTGCTGATCCAGCTAGTCTTGGCGCTGTTCCACGTCTACACTCCCACATTTCTGGAAGTAGCCATTTCGGGCATTGGAGTATGTTTGTTTGCAGGGGCAGCCGTCGTTGACTTCTATGTCCTTCCCCGTACTTACCGGGATGACCAGTACTTGTCAGCGGCTTTGTCCATGTACCTGACTTACATCAACTTGTTCATCTTTATCCTGCGTCTGCTGATTGCGCTCAATAGCCGCGATTAGTAAATCCAGCTTGGAGTATGTTTGTCTTCCACTGCTCCGACATGGTTAGAAGGGCATGAGCAAAAGTCGCAGCTTCTCCCAGTCTCAGACTAGTAGTCCGTCAGGATAGATTTGAGGGATAGCTCAAATCTA
>CAZBTL010000087.1:0-15563 GCA_964494755.1 uncultured bacterium
CTGGCAGGACTACTCAAGGTCTATGGGCAAGTCAATGAAATCTTTGCTGGACTAGGACTGAACTTCGTAGCGGATGGACTGGCGCTTTACCTGATCTTTGGGCCTTGGAAACGGCCTGGAGTGGCTTCCATGAGTGGAACGGAGCAACTTTCCGAGTCCCTCTGGTTACCAACCCTGGGTCAGACGGAGGTCAGCCCCATTGCCCTGGCGATCGCCCTGTCAGCTTTGGTTGCCACCCTAGTCGTCCTGCGAGGCACCTCCTTTGGCTTGCAACTCAAAGCGATTGGCCATAACCTACGGGCAGCCTACGTGCAGGGTGTGCCGTCTATTCGGTTGTTGCTCAGCGCCTTTGCCATCTGTGGCGGCTTGGCTGGTTTAGCTGGTGGGTTGCAAGTGCTGGTGGTGTTTCACCGCCTGATTCCCAGTATTTCCAGTAATTTGGGCTTTCTGGCCTTGTTGATTGCCTTACTGGTTGGCTCCAAGGGCTGGCTGATTTTACCGGTTTCATTTTTCTTCAGCGCCCTCAACATTGGCAGTTTGCAATTGCCGCTGAGTCTGAACCTGGAGTCTTCTTTGGCAGGAGTCATTCAGGCAACTCTGGTGTTGTTTGCCCTGTTGGGGCGGGGAGTGAGCCAGGTGGTTAAACCCTCACGCTTACGGCACTGGTTGGTTTCTCGGTGCTTTAGTCAAGCCAGGGGAGAGGGAGAGCCATAGGATTAAGGAGGAACGGTTGACGGAGAGGAATGAGAACAATGCTGTTTCACATCACGTCGCGATCGCAGTGGCAGCAGGCTCAGCAGGTGGGCATCTACCACTGTGAAAGTCTGGATACCGAGGGGTTTATTCACTGCTCCACCCAAGATCAGGTAGTCTCCACAGCCAACCGCTTTTTCCAAGGGCAAGCGGGTCTGGTTCTACTAGGCATCGATCCAGAACGATTGCAGGCTGAGATCCGGTATGAACCAGCCGAAGACCAACTGTTTCCCCATCTGTATGGCCCCCTAAACCTGGATGCGGTTACCCAGGTTTGGCAATGGTCAGCAACAGGCGACGGCAGCTTCCAACTGCCAACCGACCTGCAGAAAGGGTCTTCAGCGGTTGGCGGTTAGGTTGGGCATGAGACCCGTACTCAGGGAGCGGCTTAGTCGTTGCTGGTGTAAGCGTCCATCGGTAAGCAGGTGCATACCAGGTGGCGATCGCCATAGGCCTGATCGATCCGACCCACAGCGGGCCAGAATTTGTTCTCCCGCGTCCACTGATTGGGAAAGACAGCCTGCTGGCGGGAATAGGGTCGATCCCATTCCTCGGTTAGGGCCAGGGTAGTGTGGGGAGCATTCTTCAACAGGTTATTGCGGCGATCGGCCTGCCCGGTTTCAACGTCCCGGATCTCTTCCCGAATGGCAATCAGGGCGTCGCAGAACCGATCCAGTTCTTGCTTCGATTCACTTTCCGTCGGTTCCACCATAATGGTTCCCGCCACGGGCCAGGAAACCGTGGGCGGATGGAAGCCATAGTCAATCAAGCGCTTGGCAATGTCATCCACTTCGATCTCCGCCGTCTTCTTGAACTGGCGGAGGTCAATAATGCACTCGTGGGCCACCAGGCCATTTTTGCCCTTGTAGAGAATGGGATAGTGTCCTTCCAAGCGTTTGGCGATGTAATTGGCGTTCAGGATTGCAACCTTGGTCGCCTGGGTCAGGCCCTCACCGCCCATCATGGCAATATACATCCAGGAAATGGGCAGAATGCTGGCGCTGCCCCAGGGAGCTGCCGCGATGGGACCAATGCCCTGCTTGCCGCCCATTTTAATGACGGGATGGTTGGGCAGAAACGGCACCAGATGTCGAGCCACCCCAATGGGACCAACCCCTGGTCCGCCACCGCCGTGGGGAATGCAGAAGGTTTTGTGCAAATTCAGGTGACAGACATCAGCGCCAAAGTCTCCGGGGCGACACAACCCCACCTGGGCATTCATGTTGGCCCCATCCAGGTAAACCTGGCCACCGTTAGCATGGACGATTGCGCAAATCTCCTGAATCGCCTCTTCAAATACCCCGTGGGTTGAGGGATAGGTGACCATCAGAGCAGCCAGGCGATCGCGATGCTGCTCAGCTTTGGCTTGCAGATCCGCCACATCAATATTACCGTCTGCATCACAGGCCACCGCCACCACCTGCATCCCCGCCATGACCGCACTGGCCGGATTGGTGCCATGGGCCGATTGGGGAATCAGACAGACCGTGCGATGGCTTTCTCCGCGCGACTCGTGATACTTGCGGATGACCAGCAAGCCAGAATACTCGCCCTGAGAACCGGCGTTGGGCTGTAGGGAAATGCCAGCAAACCCGGTAATTTCTGCCAACCACTGCTCCAGTTGCTCAAACAGGGTTTGATAGCCCTGGGTTTGTTCCAGCGGGGCAAAGGGATGAATTTGACCAAATTCTGGCCAGGTAACCGGCACCATTTCCGCTGTGGCATTGAGTTTCATGGTACAAGAGCCCAGCGGAATCATGGCCGATGTCAGGGACAGATCCTTCAACTGTAGGCGATACAGATAGCGCAACAGTTCCGTCTCCGAGTGATAGCGGTTAAACACCGGATGGGTTAGGTAGGAACTGGAGCGGGTCAGTTCGGGCGGAATGGCCCCTATCATCATTCCGGCGGTCAGTGTGTGGGCCAGTTCTTCGGGGGTGAAGTGGGGGGGCTGATCGGCGGCAAAGATCTCCAGCAAG
This sequence comes from uncultured bacterium, assembly GCA_964494755.1. Classification (GTDB taxonomy): domain Bacteria; phylum Cyanobacteriota; class Cyanobacteriia; order Leptolyngbyales; family Leptolyngbyaceae; genus CAZBTL01. Next base: position 2,733 of record CAZBTL010000087.1, read on the forward strand.
GCCATCAGATCATCCGACGAGACGGTCTCGTCCAGGGAAATTCCCACGGTCCGGTCATCAATCTGGCGCAAGTTAATGTGATGGGAATGGGCCCGACGGATAATTTCGGCGGCGCGATCGCCCACCTCAATCCGCAGCGTATCAAAAAAGGGCTGATTGGGTAAGGAATAGCCTAGTCGCTTCAGACCCTCGGCCAGGAGAACCGTAAGCTGGTGCACCCGTTCGGCAATTCGTCGCAGGCCGGTTGGCCCGTGATAGACCGCATAGGTACTGGCAATCACCGCCAGCAACACCTGAGCAGTGCAGATATTACTGGTGGCTTTGTCCCGACGGATATGCTGTTCTCGGGTCTGTAACGACAGACGCAGAGCCGGATTGCCATGAACATCTTTGGAAACCCCCACCAGGCGTCCGGGGATCTGGCGTTTGAAGGCTTCTCGAGTAGCAAAGTAAGCCGCATGGGGACCACCATAGCCCAGGGGCACACCAAACCGCTGGGTGCTGCCCACAGCGATATCGGCGCCAAATTCCCCCGGCGGAGTCAGAAGGGTGAGACTCAGGAGATCCGCCGCAACTGTCACCAGGGCTCCCGCTGCATGGGCGCGATCGCAAACGTCTCGATAGTCCCAAATCACCCCATCTGTAGTGGGATACTGCAACAGCACGCCAAACACCGGCTGGTCGAATTGGAAGGTCCGGTGATTGCCCACAATGATCTCAATTCCCAGGGCCTGGGCCCGGGTTTTCACCACCTCAATGGTCTGGGGCAGACAATCCTCCGAAACCCAGAAAGCTTTAGCACCGGTTTTGCAGAGGCCATAGCTCATAGACAGGGCTTCTGCAGCCGCTGTCCCTTCATCCAACAGGGAGGCATTGGCAATCTCCAGGCCGGTTAAATCCGTCACCATGGTCTGGAAGTTGAGCAGAGCCTCTAGCCGTCCCTGGGCAATTTCTGGCTGATAGGGCGTGTATTGAGTGTACCAGGCCGGATTTTCCAGAATGTTGCGCTGGATCACCGGTGGGGTAATGCAGTTGTAGTAGCCCAGGCCAATGAAAGAGCGAAACACCTGATTTTCTCGAGCAATTTCCTGCAACTCCGCCAGAGCCTCGTACTCAGCCTTCCCGGCTTCCAGGTGCAAGGGCTGGCGCAGTCGAATTGCAGTTGGAACCGTCGCCTCAATCAGTTCATCCAGCGTGCTGTATCCTAAAACAGATAGCATTTCCCGCCAATCCCTACTGTCCGGCCCAATGTGGCGTTGGGCAAAAGAATCGGTGTAGGCTAAGGCATTCAGCATTGGCGAGGGGAGTGCGGGAGTCGGAGCGCCACCCTGGATTTCACGGCTGCCTGGAAAGTCGGGGAGACCACTTGCCCCGTTATGGCCACGGTCATTCAAGGTATTCACACCGGCGCCGGAATCATCAGTTGCACGCTCTAGCATAGGACACTCTGAAAACGGAGAAACGTTAGGAGATGGAGGAAGCCCTCGGAGAGAGGCTAACCTTTACAGACTGTAACAACTAATCTGAAAGCAGGACAAGGGCTTGGTCGAAACTTCACCAAACCCTGTCTACTCTATGAGCCGGAGATAATTCTGCGGCTGGCTTCAGAGCAGTTGGAGTGCCAGCCCACCAACCGCAGATAGCGGGGTGCTGTCACGGCGTCGGCTGCTCCGATGAAAGCGGTGAGTTCTCTGGTAGGGGATGAACCAGGAAGGCGTACTCCTGAACCACTCGATCGCCAATCAGGTGTTCCTGAATAATCCGCTCAATGACAGGGGGTGTGGCGCTGTGATACCAAACGCCATCAGGATAGACCACTAGAATGGGCCCCTGCATACAAACGCGCAAACAGTTGGCTTTGGTGCGGAAAATGCAACTGGGCCGACTGTCGCTAGGCTGATCCAGGTGCAGTTCCTTGAGGCGATTTTTGAGATATTCCCAGGCGGCTAGTCCGGTTTCCAGGTCGCAGCATTTGGGTTTCGTGGGTTCGGCGCAAAGAAAGATGTGACGCCGAATCTGGGCCAGTCCTAAGGATTGGATACAGGTGGAAAGTGGCGAAGAAAATTGGCAGGGTTCCTGGGGACCAGTCATGGGCGATCGCAGTTCAAACGAGTCAAAGTCTACTCTTTACCCTTGACTGGTGTCCAGACCAACCGTTTTCCCATTCTGGGAGCGGCCTCTGTAAAGTGGGTCATTTCATTGACACAGAAGTCATAATCCAGCAGTCACTATGCAGTCACCTGTCACCCACTGGCGTTTGACTTCTGAATTCCTGACCTACCAGCGCATATTGGCTGACCTTGATAGTTGGCTGACCTTGATAGTCGTCATGGACCAATCAATTGGCAACTGTGATGGCATGTTGCGGCTTGCTGACAAGCCCTCACAAGTTCCTCAACATCCTTCTCTATAACTCTTAACGGAACGTTCCTGAATATCGGGGTTCCCGTTTCGCACCGTTGTCCATTACGCCAACCATTGGTTAAAGATCCGTTTCGAGGTTTCGCTGATTCGCTCTTAACCCATCTCAGAGGACCTGTATGCAAGTCACCAACATTCAAGAACTGGAAGCATTGATTCAGCGTGTGAAGGTTGCTCAGGAGAAATTTGCCAACTACACCCAGGAACAGGTCGATCAGATTTTTAAGCGGGCGGCCATGGCAGCCAATACCCAACGCATTCCCCTGGCTAAAATGGCAGTAGCCGAAACCGGCATGGGGCTGGTGGAAGACAAGGTGATTAAAAATCACTTCGCCTCGGAGGAGATTTACAACAAGTACAAAAACGAGAAAACTTGCGGCGTTCTGGAATCAGACAAGGCCTCCGGTTTCCAGACGATCGCGGAGCCAGTTGGCATCCTGGCGGGCATTGTGCCCACGACCAATCCCACCTCGACCACTATTTTCAAAGCCCTGATTGCCCTCAAAACCCGCAACGGCATTATCTTCTCCCCCCATCCCAGGGCCAAAAACTGTACCATCGAGGCCGCCCGGATTGTGCTGAATGCCGCTGTAGCCGCCGGAGCGCCAGCGGACATCATTGGCTGGATTGATCACCCCACCGTGCTCCTGTCCCAGTCGCTGATGCAACATCCAGAGATTAAATTGATCCTAGCCACGGGCGGTCCCGGTATGGTCCGAGCCGCCTACTCATCGGGGCATCCCTCGCTGGGGGTGGGGGCAGGCAACACGCCCGCCGTGATTGATGAAACGGCCCATTTGAAGATGGCAGTGTCTTCTATTTTGCTGAGTAAGACCTTTGACAACGGCATGATCTGCGCCAGCGAACAGTCGGTAATTGTGCTGGACTCGGTGTATGAAACGGTGAAGGAGGAATTTCGCGATCGCGGCGCTTATTTCCTGAACTCCGAGGAAAAAGATCAGGTGGCCTCGGTGCTGGTGGTGGATGGCCACATCAATCCGGCGATCGTCGGGCAGACTGCCGAAACCATTGCCCAACTGGCTGGCTTGAATCTTTCCCAGCCGCTCGTGGGAGATGAGGCAACCCTGCTTCCGGCTGCCCCCAAAGTCCTGATTGCCGAGGTGGAAGGGGTGGGGCCCCATGAACCATTCTCCTTTGAGAAGCTATCCCCGGTACTGGCCATGTATCGAGTGCCAACTTTTGAGGCAGCGGTAGAAAAGGCAGCCCAGTTGGTTAATTTTGGCGGCCGGGGCCATACCTCGGTACTCTATACCAACCCAGCCAATAAGGACCGCATCCAGCGATTTGAGTCCCAGGTAGACACCTCACGGGTGCTGATCAATACCCCCTCTTCCCAGGGGGCGATCGGTGACCTGTTCAACTTCCGCCTGGATCCCTCCTTGACCTTAGGGTGTGGCAGTTGGGGCGACAATTCCGTGTCGGTGAATGTGGGCCCTCGCCACCTGCTGAATATTAAAACCATTACCGAACGGCGGGAGAACATGCTGTGGTTCCGCATGCCACCCAAGCTGTATTTCAAGTATGGCTGTCTGCCCTTTGCCCTGAAGGAACTGGTGGGGCGACAACGGGCTTTTATTGTCACTGACCGACCGCTGTTTGAACTGGGCATCACAGAAAAGGTGACCGAGGTGCTGGATGAGATGGGTATGAAGTACGAGATCTTTTACGATGTCGAGCCGGATCCTTCTCTAACCACGGTGCGTAAGGGACTGGCGGCTATTAACCTGTTTCAGCCAGATGTGATGATTGCCATTGGCGGCGGTTCACCGATGGATGCGGCCAAGGTGATGTGGCTGATGTACGAACAGCCGGAGGTGGATTTTGATGGCCTGGCCACCCGCTTTATGGATATCCGCAAACGGGTTTACGAGGTCGCGCCCCTGGGCCAGAAAGCCATCATGGTAGCCATTCCCACCACATCGGGAACCGGCTCTGAGGTAACACCCTTTGCGGTGGTGACGGACGATCGCACCGGCATCAAGTATCCCTTGGCGGACTATGCCTTGACGCCCAATATGGCGATCGCCGACCCCGAACTGATCATGGACATGCCCCGGAAACTAACAGCCTACGGCGGTGTGGATGCCCTCACCCATGCGCTGGAAGCCTATGTGTCGGTGTTTGCCTCCGAGTTCACCAATGGACTAGCCCTGGAAGCGATTCGGCTCCTGCTGAAGTATCTGCCAGCCGCCTATCAGGAGGGAGCCGCCAATCCCAAAGCCCGGGAAAAGGTGCACTATGCCGCCACAATTGCCGGTATGGCCTTTGCCAATGCCTTTCTGGGCATCTGTCACTCCCTGGCCCACAAGTTGGGGTCCACCTTCCATGTGCCCCACGGTCTGGCCAATGCCCTGTTGATCAGCCATGTGATTCGCTACAACGCCACCGATGTGCCCTTTAAGCAGGCCATCTTTCCCCAATACAAATATCCCAATGCCAAGTGGCGCTATGCCCAGATTGCCGACTATTTGGGACTGGGAGGAGAAACGGAAGCCGAAAAGGTGGAACGCCTGGTGGCTGCCATCGAGCAGTTGAAGCGATCGCTGGATATCCCGGAAACCATCAAGGAAGTCCTGCCGCTGGAGGAACGGGCCTTCTACGAACAGGTGGAACAAATGGCCGAACAAGCCTTTGATGACCAGTGCACCGGCGCCAATCCCCGTTATCCCCTAATCCGGGATCTAAAGGAGCTGTATATCCTGGCTTATCGGGGCAGTCGCATTGACGCCACCCTATATCATCAGGAGCCGGAACTGGCCCAACTGTGATCCCCCTCTGCTCTCCGGCTAACGGCTGGAAAGGGTAGTTGTACGGGAGGTGAAGGAAATTTAAGGAAATCCTCATAAATTCGATGTTGGCTGTTCTAGCCTGTACCCTCGAAAGAAGAGGACATTCTCCTACTTCCCTGTTTGCTGGAGTCATTTGCCCATGACTTACACTACCCGTGCAACAGAGTCGTTCCTCACGACGGTTGCCCCTTTCCGCCATTTATCCCCAGCCAGTTGCAGCCAGTTGGCTCAGCGTTTGCAAGTCCTGCGCTACCGCATGGGACAGGCGATCGCGACCCAGGATCGGTTACCAGCCCAGGTATCGATTGTCTACGAAGGGCAGGTCCGCCTGCTGGTCTATGACCCCAATACGCATCAGCCGATTACCTTAAAGCGGTTAGATGCGGGCGAAATGATCGGCTGGGTGGGGCTGATGCGCGGGGTGGCCTGCGAAACCGCGATCGCCTCCAGTGAAACCATTTGCCTGACCTTGCCCGCCCGGGACTTCCTGGCGTTACTGGAGCGGGAGCCTGCCGTTGTCCAGTTCTTCCAGCAGCAGGCCGGACTGGCGGAGGTGTACGACTTGCTGGCGGTGGAGTTACATCGACGGGCCGATTATGACCAGGTGTTGCGCAGCCTGAACGTAGCCGACTTGCGAGAATTAACCCTACGGCTATTTCCAGAGGTAAAGGTTCAGACACAACTGGCGGGACAGCCGACCAACGGTAACGCAGCCCTGATAGCCGATCATCGCCTGTGGCTGGTTAGCGGTGGCACCCATCTGCCCGCGGATGTGCAGGTGGGCGATCGCTACTCCTCTACGACGCCCCTAGCAACAGGGACCAGCCTGCGTCTGGTTGGTTTGCCGGAGTTGCCAGCCGTCCCTACACCAGCCCTATCACCGCCTGGGACGACCAGTCCCGCTGGGGTGACCAGTCCTGATGGGGCGGCCAGTCAGGCCACGGTAGACATTCCCTACGCATCGGAGCGGGTGCCGGAACTGGAAGCGGGGGTGCGGCAACCCATGCAGGCCGCGCGGACGGAGGACTATCCCTTTGTGCGGGGCTCCGGCCCGATTGAGGGCACCCTGGCCTGTTTTCAGATGCTGGCCCGCTCCTTTGGCATGCCTTTCCGCCGGGAGGCAATTCGTAAGGTGCTGGTCAATCAGCAGCAACGCATTGGCTCAATCTCGCTGACCACCTGTGGGGCGGTGGCGGAACTGATGGGCCTGCGGGTGCAACTGGTGCGAGTGCCCCTATCAGCTATCAACCGGGTGCAAACCCCAGCCCTGGTAACCTGGCAAGATCAAATCGCCGTGCTGTATGAAACCTCCCCCAGAAAACTGGTTCTAGGGGTGCCGCCCGTGGGCATTCTGCAGCAACAGCCGCAAAACCTGATCCCGGACGGCGAAGCCGCTGATGAGTCGGCCCTGGTAGAAGTGTTGCTGGTGCAGCCAACTCGAGAAACACCGCAGAAAAAGTTTGGCCTCAATTGGTTTTTACCCTCCCTAGTTAAGTATCGTCGGGTGTTAATCGAGGTGTTTATTGCCTCGTTTTTTGTGCAACTGTTTGGCTTGGCCAATCCCCTGATTACCCAGGTAATTATTGACAAAGTGCTGGTGCAGAATAGCCCGGACACCTTGCAGGTGCTGGGCATTTTTCTGGTGGTGATTGCCCTGTTTGAAGCCATCTTGAGTAGTCTGCGGACTTACCTGTTTGTCGATACCACCAATCGGATTGACATGGCGCTGGGGTCGGAAATCATCGACCACCTGCTGCGCCTGCCGTTGCGCTATTTTGAGCGGCGACCAGTCGGGGAACTAGCCACCCGGGTCAATGAGTTGGAAAATATTCGCCAATTTTTGACTGGCACAGCCCTGACGGTAGTGCTGGATGCGGTCTTCTCTGTGATTTACATCATTGTGATGTTTATCTATAGTTGGTTGCTGACCATCGTGGCCCTGGCGACGTTACCGCTATTTGCTCTGTTGACCATCGTGGTGTCGCCAATTATTCGCCAGCAGTTGCGGGTGAAGGCGGAGCGCAATGCCGAAGCCCAATCCCATCTGGTGGAAGTGCTCTCCGGCATTCAGACCGTAAAAGCACAAAACATTGAGTTGCGATCGCGTTGGAAGTGGCAGGAACGCTATGCACGCTATGTCAGTGCTGGCTTCAAGACCGTCCTAACGGCAACGGCGGCCAGTTCCACCAGTAACTTCCTCAACCACCTCTCCAGTTTACTGGTGTTGTGGGTGGGAGCGTTTCTGGTGTTAAAGGGACAGTTGACCCTAGGTCAGTTGATTGCCTTTCGGATCATTGCAGGCTATGTCACCAGCCCATTGCTGCGGCTGACCCAGTTGTGGCAGAACTTCCAGGAAACCGGTTTGTCCCTGGAACGGTTGAGCGATATTGTGGACTCGCCCACCGAAGCCGATGCCCTGGATTTACAGAACATCCCTATGCCCGCGATCGCGGGTCGGGTGACCTACGAACATATTTCGTTCCGCTTCAAACCAAGTGGGCCGCTTATCCTGAACAATATCAACCTGGATTTTCCAGCCGGCACCTTTATCGGCGTGGTAGGCCAAAGCGGTTCTGGTAAGAGTACCCTGATGAAACTGTTGCCCCGACTGTATGATCCGGAGGGCGGCCGAATTTTGATTGATGGCTACGACATCCACAAAGTGGAGCTATATTCCCTGCGGCAACAGATCGGGATTGTGCCCCAGGACACCCTGCTGTTTGAAGGAACCGTACAGGAAAATATCGCCCTCAACTGTCCCGATGCCAGCCCGGAGGAGATTATTCAGGCTGCCCGCATTGCCGTGGCCCATGACTTCATCATGGAACTGCCCAACGGCTACAACACCTTTGTGGGAGAACGGGGCGCGGCCCTTTCTGGCGGCCAGCGACAACGGATCGCCATCGCCCGCACCATTCTGCAAAACCCCAACTTACTGATTCTGGATGAAGCCACCAGTGCGTTGGACTATGACTCCGAACGCCAGGTCTGTCTAAACCTGGCGGAATTCTTCCGAGGACGGACGGTGTTTTTCATTACCCACCGGCTAAGCACTATTCGCAATTCCGATGTCATCTTGCTAATGAACCAAGGGGCCGTTGTTGAACAGGGCACCCATGAAGAATTGATGGCCTTAAAAGGGCGCTATTACTGCCTCTATCAGCAACAAGATGTTCACGGTAGTTCCCTATAACGGACCAGATTATGCAGACACAGTTTGATCAACCGGTTATTTTGCGGCGATCGCCCCTCTGGTCCCGGGCCGTGGTCTGGGGCATTGTCGGAGTCACCAGTTTCAGTATTCTTTGGGCCGCCCTGGCCCGCATTGATGAGGCTGTGCCAGCGACAGGTAAACTGGAACCCCAAGGTGCGGTGCGAGAAATCCAGGTGCCGATCAATGGGGTAGTAAAGCAGGTGCATGTCCAGGAAGGGGAACATGTGAAAGCAGGGGAACCCCTGATTACCCTGGATCGGACAGCGGATGCAGCCCAACTGGCATCCCTGAAGACAATTCGCCAGGCCCTGGTAGCCGAAACGGCCTTTTATCGCTCGGAAATGCAACAACCGGGGTCGAAGCTGAATGACTTGGTCGGCATTAAGTTGTCGCCGGAGATGTTGGCCTTGACTAAAAGCCGGGTGGCATTGCTGGATGAAATCCGTCTCTTTCGAGCGCAGTTGCAGGGTTCCACCCAGGAAAAGGGATTAACGCCGGAACAGCAGTTACGTCTGGAATCGAGCCTGGCCGAAGTGTCGTCACGGCAACAGGCGGCGAAATTGGAAATTGATCAATTGGAGCGGCAACTCGATCAGACCCAGGTGCAACTGGCCAGCGGACGGGAAATTCTCAAGGTAAACCAGGGCATCTTTAAAGACCTCAGGACGGTGGCCCAAGAGGGCGGCATTGCCCGGGTGCAGTATTTGCGCCAGCAGCAGGAAGTGACCAATGCCCAGGCCCGAGTCGATCAACTGGTGCAGGAGGAGCAGCGGTTACAATTTGCCATTGCTCAGGCCAAACAGCGCTGGCAAAACACCAAAGCCCTGTCGCAGCAGGACTTGCTGAACAAAATTGCCGAGAATGAAAAGAAGGTGGCAGAGATCGACGGTCAACTGAACAAGGTAATCGTGGAAAACGAAAAGAAAATTGCCGAAACGGACAGCCAACTGAGTCAGACGGAACTGGCCCTGCGCTATCGGGAGTTGCGGGCCCCAGAGGATGGCTATGTGTTTGACCTGAAAGCACTGGGGCCTGGGTTTGTAGCCAATTCCACTGAGCCGGTGCTGAAGGTGGTGCCAGCCGACTCTTTATTGGTGAAAGCCTATATCCCCAACAAAGATATTGGCTTTGTCAAAGAAGGAATGCCAGTGGATATCCGGATCGATGCCTTTCCCTTCAGTGAGTTTGGCGATATTAAAGGCACTGTAACAGCCATTGGCTCTGACGCCCTGCCACCGACGGAGATTCGCCCTTATTACAGTTTCCCAGTCAAGATTAAGCTGGACAGCCAATCTCTACGGATTCGCGGTCGCGAAGTGCCCCTACAGTCTGGCATGTCGGTGAGCGTAAATATCAAGGTGCGTCAGCGATCGGTGATGAGCCTGTTTACCGACGGCTTCATGCGCCAGGTGGATCACCTGAAATCGGTGCGATGAGTGGAGGTAGCTCCAGACCATGGGTTCAGTTTGCCCACCCCACCGACGTTGGGATCAAGGAGTCATTATGACTATTAGCAGTCGTCATGCGTATTTTACACCAGAAGACTATTTAGAGATTGAGCGCATCAGTCCCATCAAGCACGAATATCTTCAAGGTCAACTGGTTGCCATGGCGGGAGCCAGTAAAGCCCACGTTATCATCACTGGAAACCTCTCTGCTCTACTGGTCAATCATCTACGGGGTAGTGGCTGCATTGCCTATGCAGTGGATATGAAAGTCCGTCTGCCAGCCCTGAATATCTTCTATTACGCTGATCTGGCTGTAACTTGTGATGAGCGAGATCGCGCTTCCAATGAAGATTTTATTCTGCATCCCAAACTGATTGTTGAGGTGTTATCAGACTCTACTGAGGCATTTGATCGGGGGGATAAATTTTCTGATTACAAAACCATTGCAGAACTGGAAGAGTATATTTTGATTCACCAAAAGCAGATTCTCGTTGAGCAGTTTCAGCGTAAAGCCAATAAACTATGGGTTCCTCGAATTTACAGCCCAGGCGATCTGGTTGAGTTGACTAGCATTAACTTTACCTATGAGATCGAATCCCTCTATGACAACATCGACCAACTGTCTTAGCGATCGCACTATTTCACGTCATCAAGTCAGTCGGATCAATACCCAATTCTCGCAGTTTGGCAAAGGTGCGATCGCGTTCTTGTTGGGCCTGGTTCCGTTCTGCAAGGACAACCTCCGGGGCTTGAAATGGCTCCCCATGGGGATAAAAGATCGTCAACCCATCTGCAAAAAGCTCAAACCGAATCCCTATTGTTGGCGAAGTCCAGGGAGAGTTCAAGGCCGTCAAAGGACAGATCATCTGGGGCCAGCGGCGATCGCGGAATTGGCGATTTTGATCAATTCAGCCATCACAGAAGCATCATCAGTGCCAGATCCAATCCCTTTCAACTGGATGGAATACATCACCCCATTTTGAATCCAGGCAATTTCCGGTGGTGAACAGGATGCCCCACAGGTTAAGGGTTTAAAGGAGCCTTTGATGCCTTTGGTCAGAGTCACAATGGTTTCAAAGGGCAACGCTTCCTGGGGAGTCACTCGCTCTGCCCCAATAAATCCAATGGAGCAGGCATTAGCACCGCCACAGTCAGGAACGGCAGCCAGGGAAACACTGTAGCGATTGGCATCGGCATCAGCAGAAAGATACACTTGCCCGTCGTAGTCAACCTGGAATGGTTGCGGCAATAAAATAGGAAGGGTGGTGCGCCGGATTTTGGGCACCATCGTCGTCACGTCAACCCGGTTGGCTGGAGTGCCGTCGGACAGAGGTCGGAAGTCCTTTTCATAGAGCGACAGTAATTGCTCTTGCGTCAACAATTTAGTCCCTGGTCCGAAGATTTGCAGTTGGGGCTGGAAGCCATCCCGGTGCAACCCATCGGTGTAGATGACATAGCGGTAGTCCCCATTGACGTAAACTCCCTGTTCAGCAGCAGCCCGATCGGTCAGTTTGAATGTCAGACTGCCACTGCCGTCTTTGGCCTGACCCATGTAGTAGCCGGGCAGGGAAAGGTCATATTCTTTGGAGCAAATCTGGACTTTGAAATTCGGACTTTCGGCATACCGCAGTAACACGGTGTCAGTTGGGCAAGAAGCGAACTGCTTAGCCAGATCCAGATTGCGGATGTCTTGATAGTCAGTCACTGGCAGGGATTTCCCCTGGGCCAGTTGTGTGCGTTCTGTGTCTCTGGGTTCAGTGGATTTTGCGGCAGACTTCGTAGGAGAAGAGGACGCGGTGATCGCGCCGCTGTCTTGAGCGGTCGTTCCTGTGGAATGGCTGGCGGGTTGACTGACTGTTGTGCAACCTGCAACAGCCGCACAGACCAACGGCAGCAGACCCAATCCGACTCCCAGCCCCAGTGATCGCAATTTCAAAGAACCCATTTGCCGACAACCAATGCAATACGAGTAACCACACTGGGAGGCTTCCCCATTCCCGAAGGGAAGCAACGGTCGAGTTAAGGAGTGGGCTGGGTTGGCAGCAATTGTTTTTGCAGGGCCACCACCACCGCTTGGGTGTGATCGCGCACATCCAGATTGTCCATAAGCATCTAGCAATTCTCAATGATTTGTGAACGACTGGATGGTGAAAGGGCTTTGTGAGAAGGATTTCCTGCAGAAACCTTTCACAATCCTGATCGGATCGCTATATTGACCTGCAACTCGTATTCTTATACCAATTTAATCTGATGCTGCATAGAATTTACCCCACCGCCTGCGGCACCTCCCCTTGGTAAGGGGAGGTTGAGAGGGGTCAGATAATGCTCATCATCAAAGAGAATTGGTATTAGGAGCAATTGCCACAGAAAAGGAATTTCCGTCATGGCCAAATTAAAGGTTCAACCCCATCCCTTCTTCAGTGTCAATTGAACCTTTTACCAACTTAAAAAGCAAACTGAACCGGATGATTAGACCGTTTCCAAAGGGAAGAATGCCCCATAGGAGGCTTTCTTTCAGTGATCTATTGATATTAGGTGGAAATTCTCAGCACAGCTTCTCTTAACCGCTTAATGTACTTTGTCTAACAAACATGAACTTTCTTGTCCTGCGGTTGATTCCCGCCTTGAGTTTGCTATTGTAGTAATTGAAGCTACAAAGCTTCCCTGGCAGATACTACAGCCAAAGTTCAACTTAGTTAAGAGGTAAAAGCGCTGGTTAAATTAGCATCTGTCTCGTCGAATTACAGCAGCATCCGAACTGAAATCTGAAACATCCTCAGGTCTGTGTTAAGGGAGCTAGAAATACTGATTAGTTGGCGATTTGTTAACTTTTAATCAGTTTGACTCCAGGGAAAAAGTACCAATGAGAGGAAGTCACTCGGAGAGTAAGATGGGGATGCTGTTGTGGTTTTAAAGCAATTAAAAGGCAGAGCAAGCA
>CAZBTL010000088.1:0-15515 GCA_964494755.1 uncultured bacterium
TAGCACCGCCGTAATTCTGCATTGAACTAATGCATCATCTAGCAGAAGGGGATTCCTGGTGTGCTTCGTAACCAGGGGCGTAGGCTTGGAGCAGAGCACTGACCTGATTGAGAATTTCATCTCCGGTCTTCTTGCTGATGGCCTGCCGTTCGGGGAAGAAGTCGGGCCGGTCCAAATTCCGGGAAATCGCTTCGCCAACCTGTTGGGCAATCAAGGGTTGCAGTTCTTCCTTGACCCGCTGCCGCTGATAGTTGGCTCCTTCCTCCGTCGTGGCATACAAGGGAGGCAGCCGGTTCAGCGCATAGGCCGCAATATCGCCTAAGTCCAGCGTGCGATCGCTGGTAGCCTCAATCTCAGCCACCCGAGCAATAGCTTCCGTCAGCACTAACTCTTCCATCACATTAATGAACTGCTTACGAGGCACTGCAACCACTTCACCCGTGAGCAAAGCCCCCATCAAGCGATCGAGGGCCATATATTCCTCAATCGAAAGTTCCGACGCCGTATCACAGATGCGTCCAACCTCAGCCTCCATGGCTGGAGTCAGATACCCATCCTGTAGCGCTTGCTCCACAATTTTTTCAATGCTCATACTTATCTCCCTTTTTCATCGCGCAGTGCTCGTGCTCACCTTCAAAGGATTTGCTCCTGCCTTGAATATGTTGCCCCAGAAACGCGAAGCAGCATCATTTTCATCAAAGCTTAAACATTCAGCCCTCTTCTCACTCAAAACCAACCGTGCGCCACGGAACTGGATCCACACAAAGACCATTCACATACAGCCCCCAATGCAGGTGCGGACCTGTGACACCGCCTGTAGCTCCTACCGCCCCAATTACTTGACCAGCTTGAACAAAATCCCCTTCTCGAACGTTGATTCGACTCAGATGCAGATAAATGGTTACGACCCCCTGACCATGATCAATTCCCACAGTATTGCCGTGCAACTGAAACCCCTGAGCAACCCGTCCAACCAGGGCGACTCGCCCATCTGCAGCCGCCACAACTGGCGAACCCTGTGGTCCGGCATAGTCCACTCCCCGATGATAGTAATCCTGCGCAAACTTGCCATTGTAGTAGCGTCGCAGACCATATCCAGTGGTAATGGGCCCCTGATTGGGGCGAACAAATACACCCTTCCAGTAGCGTTGCGGAGTCACCAGTTTCTTAAAGGCATCCACCCGGTTAAACTCATAGTCCGTCCCGTCATTATCTTTGCCAGGCGGCAACCAGATAGACTGCGTCGGAAATTTCCGATTGCGCAGAACAACAGCCACAGTTTTCACCTCACCCCCTCCTTGGACCTGAATTTGGAGCGATCTAGGTTGATCCAGAGGTGTAGTCGGCAAAAGGGCTCGAAAGCGATTAGCCGCAATGGGAAAGGATGGATAGGTGCGATTTCCAACCACAACTACAGGCGGCACTGTGACTGTCGAGTCACTGTACTGAGCGGTAACCGAAATTGTGTCACCCAACTGAGGGTTGTTAGGTTTGACCTGGACCTGCAAAGACCAGACCGCCGTTGCCCATGACAAGGTTGCAACCGCACTGGTCAGGCAGAGACTCATGGCACGAAACAAATTTAAGCACGGCCTTACAGGAGACACGCCAGCCAAGCAAGAGTCAGGACAACCCAAAGACGATTGGATCGGGCTGACGGTAAATCGCTTCAGACTCATATAGCAATCCTAAATGACTTGTGAACGACTAAATGGTGAAAGGGTTTTGTGGAAAGGACTTCCTACGGAAACCTTTCACAATACTGATCGGATCGCTATAGCAAGGTCATCAATCACGGGGAACAACCTGTTGGGAACAACCTCAATTTATGGATCCAGCGGCTGAAAACCAAATCTGGGCAAATCATAGTGTAATCCCGACCGTCTGCCCCAATTGTTACGACAGGTCTATTTCCAACAACAGTCTGGTGAACCCTCCCATCCGCCTGAAATCCCCCAAAATTCTTTCGGTTCGCTGGTCCGTTCACCCTGAAAAGTTTGTATTCTGAAATTAATAGACTGTAAAAATTCTTCTAATAATCCAACCGCTCTGTGCAAGAAGATTTCAGATTAATTGTTGACTTGGTAACAGTTCTGGCTGCCGCTGCTGCCGGAGGTTTACTGGCAGCCTTGCTGCGGCAACCTGTCCTCTTGGGCTATCTGCTGGCCGGGATGGTCGTCGGGCCAGCAGGACTGGGACTGATTAAAGAATTGGTGCAGGTAGAGACCCTGGCTCAGTTTGGGGTAGCGTTCCTGCTATTTGCCTTAGGTGTCGAGTTTTCGTTTTCTGAATTAAAAAAGGTTAAGGGAATTAGTTTGGGCGGGGGCAGTTTACAAATTGCCCTAACCATCCTGATCACTGCTCTCATCTCTCTGTCAATTGGATGGGTTACGTCACCCGCTCAGGGAGTATTTTTGGGGGCCATTCTATCTCTGTCTTCAACGGCCGTTGTCCTGAAATGTTT
Organism: uncultured bacterium; assembly: GCA_964494755.1. GTDB lineage: Bacteria > Cyanobacteriota > Cyanobacteriia > Leptolyngbyales > Leptolyngbyaceae > CAZBTL01. The sequence goes on from CAZBTL010000088.1 coordinate 2,465, forward strand.
GATGGAGCGGGGTGAGACAGCAACTCCCCACGGTCAGGTCATGCTGGGAATCTTGGTGGTACAGGATCTGGCCTTGGGGCTGATGCTGGCTGTTCTGCCAGCCCTGGACCAACCAATGGAAGAAATTGGTCTGGCAGTGGGTTGGGCCTTACTACAAACGGGGCTGATTGCCCTGGGCGCGGTGTTTGCTGGCATCTGGATCATTCCGCCGCTGCTTCGTTTACTGGCCCGAACTGAGAGCCGAGAATTATTTTTGTTGGGAGTAGTGGCGCTTTGCTTGGGCATTGCCCTGCTGACTGAGCATTTGGGCCTGTCGATTGAGATGGGCGCCTTTGTGGCGGGGTTAATGATCTCGGAGGTGGAATATGCAGACCAGACGCTGACCTATGTTGAACCGCTGAGGGATATTTTTGCCTCACTCTTTTTCGCAGCTATCGGCATGCTGATTGACCCGGTGTTTCTCTGGAACAACCTGGAACTGATCCTGGGTTTGGTCGCCCTGGTGTTCATCGGCAAGTTTTTGATTGTGACTCCTCTGGTAGTTCTGTTCCGCTATCCCCTGAAAACGGCCTTGATTACCGGCCTGGGACTGGCCCAAATCGGGGAATTTTCCTTCGTTCTGGCCAGTGAAGGGCAGGCCATGGGATTGGTTTCTCGGCGGGTCTATCTGTTGATTTTGGGAACAACCGCTGTCACTCTGGTGATTACGCCATTTATCCTGCGTTTGGTGCCACAGTTATTTGCCTGGGCTGAAGGGCTTCCCTGGCTAAGGCAATACCTGGAGAAATCAGATGTGCCCCTGGAGATTGCTGAAGATTTGCCCAATCAGGGCCACGTGGTGGTGTGTGGTTATGGTCGGGTGGGTCGCAATATTGTGCAAGTGCTGCAGGGACACAACTATCCCGTGTTGGTGATTGACCAGTCGGAGCGACAGATCCAGGAACTTCGGCAAACCGGCATTCCTTACATTTACGGCAATGCGTCAAGTTTGCATGTGCTGGAAAAGGCTGGGGTGAAAACAGCTCAGGGAATGGCGATCGCCCTGCCAGATCCGACCAGTACTCGTCTTTGCTTGAAACGGTCGCTGGAACTAACGCCGGACCTGGATGTGGTGGTACGGGCTAATCAGGACAAAGACATTGAGTTGCTCTATCAATTGGGCGCGCGGGAAGTGGTGCAACCAGAATTTGAGGCCAGTCTGGAACTTTCCTCCCATCTGATGACCGGCTTGGGGCTACCCTTACCAGTGATTCAGCGGGATATGCAGCAAATCCGTAGTTCCCACTATCTCGGTCTCCGGTCTGAACGCCCCTCCTATCAGGTATCTAGAGAATTAAAAGAAGCGGCTCAGGACTTGAGCAACAAGTGGTATCTTCTGCCACCCACTTCACCTATGATTGGCATGACCCTGGCAGAAACCCATCTCCGACAGTTAACCGGCGTTAGCCTGATAGCAGTTCAACGTTCCAGCGGAGAGGAACTGGACTATCCCGATGGTCAAACCGTGTTGCGCACGGGCGATCGCCTGCTGGTTGTGGGCTCACCTGACGAACTAGCCGCCTTCGACGAACTGGCAAAAGGGGAAGCCGCCGTGCCGACTGAGAATGCTTGCTGCCAGTGGTTACTGGTGCCAGAGAGCAGCCCAGTCGTGGGCAAAAATCTGGCTGACCTGCACATCCGGCGTCAGTTTGGCGTGCTGGTGCAGGCAATCCGGCGGGAAGGCAAATTTATTAGCTTTCCAGATGGCAGGAGCGATATTCAGGGCGGCGATCGCATCCTGCTGTGCGGCAACTTTTACTCTCTCAGTCAAGCTAGTCGCTGGATTGCTCCAGCCATCCCAACAACGCCCTTAGTGCCTTTGCCCATCGCCACTGTCAGCCTGACCGAACCAGTGCGGCAACCCGATAGTTCAATGGAACTGTGAAGCCTGTCTAAACCCTGGGTTTCAGATAAACAATTGCCTTACGCCAAACCATGGTGGGTTGATCGTACTGGTCAACAATGGCAATACAATGGGAATCCTGCCAGCTAATTTTGCCCGACAGTAAATCTCCCGTTATTAGTTTCAGTTCAACTTCTGTTCCCTCCCGAATGGCTGTCTGAATCTGGCGCACACTTGGCAGTCCGGTTTCAAGTTCCATAGTCATAAGCCCTTCCTTGATAAACAACTCAGGCACACGCCTCTAGTGTAGGACCACCCTATGAGGTGGTAACCTGTTTAGCCATGAGATTTCCGATTTGTTTTGTCAATTTTCCTTCTCGACACGCACTATGACCATTCACTTTACGAAATATCATGGCCTGGGCAATGACTTCATCCTGATTGATAACCGCACAAGCACCGAACCTTGCTTGACTCCTGACGAAGCGATCCAATGGTGCGATCGCCACTTTGGCATCGGAGCCGATGGAGTCATCTTTGCCCTTCCTGGGCAAGCCGGAACCGACTACACCATGCGAATTTATAACAGTGATGGGTCCGAGCCAGAGATGTGCGGCAATGGCATCCGATGTCTGGCCCATTTCATCGCCGATCTGGAAGGGGTCACCAAGGAACAAGCCTATCGAATCCAGACCCTGGCCGGTGTCATCACCCCAAAACTGGAAGGGAATGGCCTGATCACCGTTGACATGGGCGAACCCCGCCTCCTGGCGGCAGAAATCCCAACCTTGCTGGGCCAACCGGATCAGCCCGTGATAGATCAACCCTTGGCAGTAGCTGGGCAAACCTGGAAAGTGACCTGCGTCAGCATGGGTAACCCGCACTGCATTACCTTTGTTAACGATGGAGCAGCCATCCCACTGGAAACACTTGGACCCCAATTTGAGCACCATCCGGTTTTCCCAAAACGCACCAACACCGAGTTCATTCAGATGATACGCCCGGACTATCTAAAAATGCGGGTCTGGGAACGGGGCGCCGGAATTACCTTGGCCTGTGGCACTGGAGCCTGCGCATCCCTGGTGGCGGCGGTATTGACCGGACGCAGCGATCGCAGCGCAACAGTCGAATTACCAGGGGGGCCACTACACATCACTTGGTCAGAGAAAGATCAACACCTTTATATGACAGGGCCAGCCGAGAAAGTCTTTACTGGCGTGCATGCCTAGGGCAATCGATCTCACCCCCTGACAGGGGTTGCCCTGCTCTGGTTCTCTTCCCTCTCTACCTGATTCCGTCAGCATTTTCTGAATTTTCGTAGCACAATTTGCCCTGCACGCTATAATGCTTGGAGTAGAAGCTGCGGCGGCTTGAAGGCCCATTAAGGGTGCCGCTGGGTTTTGTAACGGTTTTCCTGTTGGCAGTTTGGGCTGCTTTCGTCCCTTCTGTACGGAAGTGGCTGCTCTTTATGGTTGGGCAGCAGCTTGTCGTTCAGTTGTTTCAGGTTCAGTGGTCGTTGATTGTGACTCAACCGCTCTGGGTTGATGAAAGCTTTTACCTCTTCCCAGCGTTAGAGCAGCTTCCCAGCTAGGGCGAACGTTTACCGTCTTAAGCTGACGTCGTAGCGTTGATACCGCTATCCATGCGAGAGAGTGAATATTCTGGCTTCTCGCCATTAAGAATTTTGAGGAAATTGAATGCCGAAGCAAATTGTAATTGCAGAGCAGCACCGTATTGCCGCTGTATTTTCAGAAGATCAGATCCAGGAATTAATTGTTGCGCAGGGCAGCCACCAGGTCAGCGATATCTATTTAGGAATTGTTGAAAATGTTCTGCCCGGAATTGACGCCGCCTTTGTCAACATTGGCGATAGTGAACGCAATGGGTTTATCCATGTCTCCGACTTAGGTCCCCTGAAACTCCGTCGGGCCGCTGGTTCCATTACTGAGTTGTTAGCACCGCAACAGAAGGTGCTGGTGCAGATCATGAAGGAACCAACTGGCACTAAAGGTCCCCGATTGACCGGCAATATTTCTCTGCCTGGCCGATATCTGGTTCTGATGCCCCACGGCAAGGGAGTCAACCTCTCCCGACGCATCCGCAATGAAAACGAACGCAATCGATTACGGGCTTTGGCGATTCTGATTAAACCGGCTGGCATGGGTGTGGTAGTGCGGACAGAAGCCGAAGGCATGCCGGAAGACGCCATCATCGAAGACTTGGAAGCCCTGCAACGGCAGTGGGAAGAAATTCTGCAGGAAGCCACATCTACCCGAGCACCGGCTTTGCTCAATCGGGATGATGACTTTATTCAACGGGTTCTACGGGATGTATTCAGCTCCGATGTCAATCGGATTGTGGTGGATTCCCATACCGGCCTCAAGCGCGTCAAGCAGCACTTGATGAGCTGGGGAGGGGGCAAAATGCCGCCGGGTGTCTTGATTGACCACCATCGCGATCGCATCCCGATTCTGGAGTATTTCCGCATCAATGCAGCGATTCGCGAAGCTCTAAAACCACGGGTAGATTTGCCATCCGGTGGCTACATTATTATTGAAAAAACGGAAGCCCTGACCGTCATTGACGTCAACTCCGGTTCCTTTACTCGTTCAGCCACAGCCCGTGAAACAGTCCTGTGGACCAACTGTGAAGCAGCCACCGAGATCGCCCGCCAACTCCGGTTACGCAACATCGCTGGCGTGATCATCGTGGACTTCATCGACATGGACTCCCGTCGTGACCAGTTGCAGTTGTTGGAACACTTCAATAAAGCATTACGGGCTGATAAAGCACGGCCTCAAATCGCTCAGTTAACCGAGTTAGGGCTAGTAGAACTGACTCGCAAGCGTCAAGGCAAAAATATTTACGAGCTCTTTGGACGCCCCTGCGCCACCTGCGGTGGATTGGGTCATCTGGTTCATTTGCCGGGTGAAGCCGCCGAGGCAGAGGGTGAACCGGTGGAGCGTCCCGCTGCAGTTGCCTTGCGAGAAGCACGCGTGGCTGATATGCGCGGATTCTGGGAAGACCGCAGCGATGACCTGGCGGAAGGCAGTGACCAGATAGAAGATTTGACCCTCAGCCATCCCAGCTATCAGGATGTCAGTGGCAACCGTCGCCGTCGCCGTCGTCGTATCGGCGAGGAACTGCCCGCCCGTGAAAAACCAGGACTGCCGACTAGAGGTGAGTTGGCAAGCCCACCGGGCGGTGGAACTGCTGGGTTGGAAGAATTGCCAGTTGTGAGTCGTGGAGGCAGGCCAGAACGGGGCCGGGGTCGTGGCCGCGATCGGGGCAATGGTCGAGAAAGTGCCAGTCTGGAACTGGCAGCAGCAGAACCAGCGACTTCGGAAGCCTTCTTTGGCAAGGAAAAAGTCAGCCACGAAGGGGAAGAACGACGCGGGCGATCGCGGCGAGACAGTCACAAACCACCGGCTGAACCACCGGAAGTCGTTGCCGTGGAAATGACGCCAGAGGAACAGGATGTTTATGCCTGGATGGGTATTTCACCGCTGATTCTAGCCAGACAGGAAGTGAAGAATCCCCGATCAGCGATCATTTCTGTGGTGTTGCCGGGTCAGGCTCCACCGCCCGATATTTTAGCTGCAGCCTCTCCCCCTACGCCCGAGGATACTGTAGTTTCGGCTGAAGTTACCGCAGAGTTGGAACCGGAGTTGGAGTCCGCGGCTGCCGTTGCCACCCTAGCGGAAACAGCATCTAGCCGTCCCACCCGCCGGGTGACAAAGGCTGCCCCGCCGGTGCTGGAAGCAGAACCGCTGGAAGCCGAAACACCCGATTCAGACGAACAACCAGCCATTCGGCGCCGACGCCGGCGATCCTCTGCGACAACCGCAGACTCATAAAGTTGCAGTTGTTTCAACTGGGGCTATGTCCAGAAAATCAATTCCCCTCTCGACCCAAATGGAATTGTCAGGTATGGCCCCAAGCCCTTTAGCCAGGGAGTCGGTTGCGGGTGTCGATGAAGTCGGGCGGGGAGCGTTGTTTGGCCCAGTTGTGGCAGCAGCGGTCATCCTACCAGAATCAGCCATTGCCCCGCTAACTGCAGCCGGGGTGACGGATAGTAAACTGCTGGCGGCAGACCAACGGTCCATCCTGGCCCAGCAGATCAAAGCCCTGGCAGTCGATTGTCGAATTGGCTATGCCTCCGTCGCAGAAATCGATCGGCTGAATATTCTACAAGCCTCTTTACTGGCCATGAAACGGGCCATTCTACGACTATCGATTCAGCCCCAACTCTGTCTGATTGATGGCAACCAGCGCATTCCCAACCTGTCTTTGCCACAACAGACGGTGATCAAGGGCGATCAAACATCCCTGGCGATCGCGGCGGCTAGCATCCTGGCCAAGGTCTGGCGTGATGACCTGATCTGCCGCCTTGCTATCAAATATCCTCAATATCATCTGGCCAGCAATAAAGGATACGGCACCCCGGCCCACCGTCAGGCGATTCAGCAGTTTGGACCGTCCCGCCAGCATCGGCGATCGTTCAGTCCTTGCCAGATATCGAGTTTGCCGTGACGAAACTCTTGGTGGTCAGCGGTCAACCGTCAGCCAGGATAGCTGCAAGATTGCCTGCTGGGAGTTCCGCAAGATTGTAGAATGACTAGGATTGAGCAGACATTCTTGCAGGATGCGCACTCAATCAGTCTGCCTGGGTAGCAGCACAGGCTTGCAACTCTGATTCAGATTTCAACATTAAGGAAAGACCCATGACAGAGGTAGCGATCGGGATCATTGGTGGCAGCGGACTCTACAAAATGGAGGCGCTGAAGGATGTGGAAGAGATCCGGATCGACACACCCTTTGGCCAGCCCTCTGATGCGTTGATCCTGGGCAGTCTGGAAGGAACACAGGTTGCTTTCCTGGCTCGCCATGGTCGGAATCATCACCTGTTGCCAACGGAACTGCCGTTCCGGGCCAATGTCTACGCCATGAAAAGTTTGGGAGTCAAGTATCTGATCTCTGCTTCAGCCGTTGGCTCCCTTAAGGAAGAAGTCAAACCGTTGGATATGGTGGTGCCCGATCAGTTCATCGATCGCACCCGGAATCGGATTTCGACCTTCTTTGGCGACGGCATTGTGGCCCATATTGCCTTTGGCGATCCGGTTTGCCCCAAACTGGCCCAAGTTCTGGCGGATTCCGTAGCCAATCTTAATCTGCCTGATGTGGTGCTCCATCGCGGCGGCACCTACGTTTGCATGGAAGGCCCAGCCTTCTCGACCAAAGCCGAATCCAACCTCTATCGCAGTTGGGGAGCCACCATTATTGGCATGACCAACCTGCAGGAAGCCAAATTGGCCAGGGAAGCGGAAATTGCCTACGCCACCTTGGCCCTGGTAACTGACTATGATTGCTGGCACCCGGACCACGATAGCGTCACGGTTGATATGGTAATTGCCAACTTGCAGCGCAACTCGGTTAATGCCCAGAAGGTGATTCAGGAAACCGTCCGCCGTCTGAGTCAGCAGCCACCCCAGTCGGATGCCCATTCAGCGTTGAAGTATGCCATTCTCACCCCGTTGGATAAGGTTCCGGCTGCAACCCGGCAGAAACTCAGCCTGCTGCTGCAGAAATACCTGCAATGACCTGGCAAACCTTTGACGTGATTATCATTGGGGCCGGACACAACGGTCTGGTTTGTGCAGCCTATCTGCTGAAAGCAGGTTATAGCGTCTTGTTGCTGGAAAAGCGCCCCGTGCCAGGGGGAGCCGCCACCACGGAAGAAGCTCTGCCCGACCAGGCGCCGGGCTTTCGATTCAATCTCTGCGCCATCGACCATGAATTTATTCATCTGGGCCCCGTGGTGCAAGAGCTGGAACTAAACAAATACGGCCTGGACTATTTGTTCTGCGACCCGGTGGTGTTTTGTCCCCACCCGGATGGTCGCTACTTTCTGGCCCATCGATCGCTAGAGCAGACCTGTGCCGAAATTGGCCGCTATAGCCAGCGGGATGCCCTGAAATACCGCGAGTTCAACGAGTATTGGCTGCGAATTGTCAACGCCCTAGAGCCGCTGTTCAATGCACCGCCGAAAGCCATTATTGATATTGCCGGCAATTATGATTGGGGCAAAGTCAAAGATTTAATTGCAGCCGTCGGATCTCCCCAGAAGGCCCTGGAGTTTGTCCGCACCATGCTGACCAGTGCGGAAGACCTATTGCATGAATGGTTTGATGAGGAGCTTGTAAAAGCCCCCCTGGCCCGTCTCTGTGCCGAAATGGGGGTGCCACCCTCCCAAAAAAATCTGGCGATCGGGGCCATGATGTTGTCCATGCGGCATCATCCCGGCATGGCCCGCCCCAAAGGCGGTACCGGAGCCCTGGTGCAGGCATTGGTAAACCTCGTGCAGTCTCTGGGAGGACAGATTCTGACCGAACAATCGGTAAAAACGGTCCTGGTTGACGACGGTCGAGCCGTAGGAGTCAGGGTTGCCGGAGGGCAGGAATATCGAGCCAGCCGGGGCGTGATTTCTAACCTGGATGCTAAACGGTTGTTTCTCCATCTCATGGACCCAGCGGATGTGGATGCAGCGGATCCATCCCTGCGAGAACGCTTGGAGCGTCGGATCATTAACAACAATGAGACAATCTTAAAAATCGACCTAGCCATGTCGGAACCACTCCGATTTGAACGCTACCAGCATCGAGATGAGTACCTGATCGGCTCCATTCTGATTGCCGATTCAGTCCGTCACGTGGAAATCGCCCATCAGGAAACTCTATTAGGTCGCATCCCGGATGCCGATCCATCGATGTATGTGGTTCAGCCAACCATGCTCGATCCCTCAATGGCGCCTGAAGGCCAGCACACCCTCTGGATCGAGTTTTTCGCTCCTTACCAGATTGCTGGACTAGAAGGAACCGGCCTCCATGGCACCGGTTGGACCGATGAGCTGAAACATCAGGTGGCCGATCGCGTCCTGGACAAGCTGGCCGAATACGCCCCCAATGTTTGCACCGCCACGATCGCCCGCCGGGTGGAGAGCCCCGCTGAACTGGGAGAGCGTCTAGGGGCCTTAAAGGGCAACTACTATCACCTCGACATGACCCTGGAACAAATGGTCTTCTTCCGTCCCCTGCCAGAGTTAGCCAACTATAAAACACCGATTCAGGGGCTGTTTCTGACCGGTGCTGGAACCCATCCCGGCGGCTCCATTTCCGGCATGCCTGGACGGAACTGTGCCCGTGTTTTCTTGCAAACCCAACAACCCATGGCCCAAACCCTACGGGATGCCAGAGAATCGGTGCAGTCTCTTGTGGATTCCCTGTGGCGACGATCGCATCCCTGATCTCAACGACCTGGCCTTAATCCCTTTAATCGAAACAGCAAAAACTGGGTCACCTGGGCTGGTTGGAAATTGTCATCACTGACCAACAGCAAACTCTGACTACCATCCGGTAGCCGGGGTCCCAGGGTCATCCCTTCCAAATTGTCCAGACGGATACCCAACTCACTCAAATCCAGCAACAGCTTCTTACGAATGGGTTGAACACCCCGCAATGGCCCCTTCAGGCTATCAATGGTCGAGGTATCAGTTGCACCGCTTGTCGTTATTTGATACAGCTTGACCCCAAAGCCAACCAGCGGACCAAATGAGCGTTCCAGGCTGAGAAAATGGCCTGCCTGATCAACCGCCAGAATTTCCGCCAAGCCATTGGAGAGCGCCCCACGGGGAACAGGATCGACGGGATAAGCATGCTCGGAGACCAGCAAAAATCGCCCCGACTCAACCAGATAGTGTAGCATTCGACTCAGGGACTCCTGTCCTGGTGCCCCCTGATCCTGAATTAGGGCAGATTCAGTTGCTGTAAAGATGCGAAACGGTTCGGTCGAAGTCCCAGAACCCTGACCATAGCTGCCTGCAACCAGTGTCAACGCTTCAAACCCCAGATTGTCCTGCACCCCCTGAGTCAGTTCCTCACCCTTGGGATTGGGCAAATAGCGGGATGGAATCGGCAAACTGCTCTGCCCCTTGCCACTGACCCGATCAAATTGCCGCACCAACGGAGGAAGGCGATCGCGGGTCACCCCTTCACTAGAAACGAACACCCCACCCCCAGGAGACAGGGCAATTCCCTCTGTATCCACCGTACCCTTGGCATAGGGTTGGCCCTTTTCATCCGTAAGGAAAGTCACGGCTTCCAGCGCAACCTGACCAATCCAGGGAGCAGTGTCATTGCTCCGGTCCAGATCAACTTTAAGGGTGTAGAAACGGGCTGGTGCCAGGTCACTGCGATCATCAGACACAGCATAGAAGCGATCGCGCTGGCGGTCATAGGTAATAGCTGAGAGTCCCCCTACCGGCGTCTGCTGAAACTCCTGCTTCGGCAGTTCATACTCCCCCAAAAAGTCCAGCGAGAGATTCAAAAATAATCGCTCCTCCGCGCTCACTTGGGGCAAACTGCAGCCACTTAGGAACACCAGACAGACACTCAGCGACACCACCAACCAACGCCTCAGTAGCATTTTGAAGTCACTCACACACCCTCCGTATCACTCCTTGTAATCTTTACTAAGCAAATGCAGCAGGTTTACTGCAATTTTCACAGCGGCTTGACACGACTCAATCGCAAACATGCTTCATTTTTAGGCTTTCTGATTGAACTCCCGTGGCTTAATCATCGTGAAAATGCTGTCACTGGCATGAACAGCAAGCAGCCAACACCTCCTTGACATCACGCCTATTGCTGATTAGCAAGCTAAACGGGGGAAAGCCTGCCTCAGGCAGATCCTAGCAAACTGGCTAGCAGGGCTTGCTGGGCATGCATGCGGTTTTCCGCCTGATCCCACACACGGGACTGGGGGCCTTCCATCACCGCATCGGTAATCTCTTCACCGCGGTGAGCTGGCAAGCAGTGCAGCACAATCGCCTGCCGATCGGCATGGGCCAACAATGCTTGGTTAATCTGATAAGGCTGGAAAATCGGAATCCGGCTCTCTGCCAGATCCTCTTGCCCCATACTGGCCCACACATCGGTATAAAGCACATGGGCATCCTTCACTGCGGCAATGGGGTCCGTGGTAACTGTAACTTCGGTTTTTCCAGCCGCGATCGCCTGGGCCTGAGCAACCACACATTCCAGCGGTTGATAATCCGGTGGCGAGGCAACCCGCACATTCATCCCCGCCATGGCACAGCCCAACAGCAGAGAATGGGCCACATTATTGCCATCCCCCACATAGGTAAGGGTCAATCCCGCCAATTGGCCAAAACACTCCTGGGTGGTTTGCAAATCAGCCAGAATCTGACACGGATGCTCCAAATCACTGAGGGCATTGATGACAGGAATCTTGGCATAGTGGGCAAACATTTCCAGATCAGCCTGGTCAAAGGTGCGAATGGCCAAAATATCCAGATAGCGATCCAGAACGCGGGCCGTATCCGCAATTGGCTCACCCCGACTGACCTGAGTCACGCTGGGGTTCAGATCCAGCACCTGCCCACCCAAACGATACATCGCAGTTGAAAAACTCACCCGGGTTCGGGTCGACGCCTTATAGAACAATAACCCCAGAATTTTGGGACAACGCATTACCACCCTACCAGCTTTTAAGTCTGCAGCCAGTTGTAGGAGTGCGTTCAACTCCTCCACACTTAAGTCTGCCAAACTAAGTAAATCCCGTCCTTCCAATGCCCCCATGGAAATCGATCCTTAAAGACTGTCCTAAAAACCTACCAGATCTGAATCTGTTCGACCAGGGTAAACCTGCACTCGAACAAGCCTGAAACTAAAGACGGACAGCTTGCGGTATACTAAGCGTAGTCGTTATGAGTTTGTTTGACTATGGCAAGCCCATCCATCGAAAATCTCGTCATTATTGGGTCAGGGCCCGCCGGTTATACCGCCGCAATTTATGCTGCTCGGGCCAATCTCAAACCGTTTGTTTTTGAAGGATTTCAGGCAGGAGGGCTGCCGGGTGGACAGTTGATGACCACCACGGAAGTGGAAAATTTCCCAGGTTTTCCAGAAGGCATTACGGGTCCAACCCTGATGGAACGGATGAAAGCCCAGGCTGTGCGATGGGGAGCAGAATTAGTAACAGAAGATGTGACTTTTGTCGATTTCAATCAGCGTCCCTTTATCATTCGCTCCGAAGAGCGAGAGGTTAAAGCCCACAGCGTCATTATTGCCACCGGAGCAACCGCCAAGCGCCTCGGACTTCCGGGTGAAGAGCAATACTGGAGCCGAGGCATTTCTGCCTGCGCCATTTGTGATGGAGCCACTCCCATCTTTCGGGGACAGGAACTAGCCATCATCGGTGGGGGCGATACGGCAGCTGAAGAAGCGTTATACCTGACCAAGTACGGTGACCACGTGCACATGCTGGTCCGATCCGATCACATGCGGGCCAGCAAAGCCATGCAAGACAGGGTGCTCAAAAATCCCCGCATTACCATTCACTGGAACACCGAAGCTGTCAGCGTCTATGGGGAAAATGGCTTCATGACTGGTCTGAAGCTACACAACCGTCTCACCGGTGAAGAAAGCGAGCTGCCTGCCAAAGGATTGTTTTATGCGATCGGTCACACCCCTAATACCGCCTTATTCAAAGGACAGATTGACCTGGATGAAGTGGGCTACATCCTGACCAAGCCCGGTTCCGTAGAGACCAATCTGGAAGGCGTATTTGCCGCTGGGGATGTGCAAGATCATGAATACCGTCAAGCAGTCACGGCTGCGGGCACCGGTTGCATGGCGGCTCTGCTAGCGGAGCGCTGGCTTTCAGCCCATGGGTTAATCCAGGAGTTCCATCAAACGGAAGCCTCTGAAAAGCCCACCGAGGAAGCCGCTGAAAAAAAGTCGGAAGAGCAACAAGCGTCCGAATTTAACCTGGCTGCAACCCGCCATGAAGGCAGCTACGCTCTGCGGAAGCTCTACCATGAGAGCGATCGCCTGATCATGGTCAAATATGCATCACCTCAATGTGGCCCCTGCCATACCCTGAAACCCATCCTCAATAAAGTAGTAGACGAGTTTGACGGCAAAATCCATTACGTTGAAATCGATGTCGAGCAAGATCCAGAAATTGCCGAAGCAGCCGGAGTAGTTGGCACGCCCACCATTCAGTTCTTCAAGCACAAAGATAAAGTGGGCGAACTGAAAGGTGTGAAGCAGAAAAGCCAGTATCGCGAAACAATTCAATCTCTGCTAT